>JAQBPS010000688.1 GCA_028287415.1 Bacillota bacterium
AAGAAGCCGGCACCCGAGGAGATCGCAGGTGACGGGCTGGGCGATGCTGCCGGGCAGGCCACCGATGCGGGCACCGCGGACGGTTCGCCTGAGCAGGTGCTGCAGCAGGCACAGGACCAGATCGCAGAGCTGACCAATCGGCTGGCCAGGATGCAGGCCGAGCATGAGAACTACCGGCGCCGGGTGCAGAAGGAGAAGGAGGACCTGGCGGTCTACGCCAACCAGAAGCTCCTGCTCAGTCTGCTGCCCGTACTGGACAATCTCGACCGAGCGCTGGGCACCGCACCCAGTGCCGGTGACGAAAAGCTGCGCCAGGGCGTCGAAATGACAGCGCGCTCCTTCCGGGAGATCCTCGCCCGCGAGAACGTGGTCACGATCGAAGCGGTCGGTCAGGCATTCGATCCCAATCTCCACGAGGCGGTCATGACAGTTGAGTCCGGCGAGCACCCGGATGGGACGGTCCTGACCGAGTTCCAGAAGGGCTACCGCCTGGGTGACCGGGTGATCCGGCCGAGCATGGTGCAGGTAAGCAAGCAGGGCTAAAATGCAGAAACCCTAAGGAGGATCAGACCTTATGCCAAAGGTCATTGGTATTGACTTGGGCACGACGAACTCTGTCGTTGCGTACATGGAAGGCGCCGCCCCCGAAGTGATCGAGAACGCCGAGGGCGACCGGCTGACGCCGTCCGTCGTTGCGTTCAGCAAATCCGGTGAGCGCCTGATCGGCAAGGTTGCCAAGCGGCAGGCGGTCACCAACACCGACCGGACGATCATCTCCATCAAGCGCCACATGGGTACCAACCATACGGTGACCATTGATGATAAGAAGCTCAGCCCGCAGGAGATCTCGGCGATGATCCTCTCCAAGCTGAAGGCGGACGCGGAGGGCAAGCTGGGCGAGAAGGTGACCCAGGCCGTTATCACCGTGCCGGCCTACTTCAGCGACGCACAGCGGCAGGCGACCAAGGACGCGGGCGCCATTGCCGGCCTCGAGGTGCTGCGCATTATCAACGAGCCGACTGCGGCCGCGCTGGCCTACGGCCTTGACAAGGGCGAGGACCACCAGATCCTCGTGTTCGACCTGGGCGGCGGCACGTTCGACGTCTCGATTCTCGAACTGGGCGGCGGCACCTTCCAGGTGGTCGCGACAGCCGGCAACAATCGCCTGGGTGGCGACGACTTCGATGAGAAGATCGTCAACTACGTCGCCGACAAGTTCCAGAAGGAGCACGGCGTCGACCTCCGCAAGGATAAGCAGGCGCTCCAGCGGCTTCGTGAGGCCGCCGAGAAGGCGAAGGTGGACCTCTCCAGCGTCACCACGACCAACATCAACCTGCCGTTTATCTCCATGACCTCGGACGGCCCCGTCCACCTGGACGAGACGCTTACGCGCGCCAAATTCGAGGAACTAACCGCCGACCTGGTTGAGGCCACCATGGGTCCCACCCGTCAGGCCATGCGGGACGCCGGTGTGGAGCCGAAGGACATCGACAAGGTGCTGCTGGTCGGCGGCTCCAGCCGGATCCCGGCCGTGCAGGAAGCGATCCGCCGGTTCATGGGCAAGGAGCCCTACAAGGGCATTAACCCGGACGAGGTGGTCGCCCTGGGCGCCGCCATCCAGGCCGGCGTGATCAAGGGCGACGTGAAGGATGTGCTCCTGCTCGACGTCACCCCGCTCTCCCTGGGCATCGAGACTCTGGGCGGCGTGTTCACCAAGCTGATCGAGCGGAACATGACGATCCCGACCGAGAAGACCCAGATTTTCTCGACCGCGGCTGACGGGCAGACCCAGGTGGAGATCCACGTGCTCCAGGGCGAGCGCGAGATGGCCGCCTACAATAAGACCCTGGGCCGCTTTGCCCTGGACGGCATCGCTCCGGCGCCCCGCGGCGTCCCGAAGATCGAGGTCAAGTTCGACATCGACGTGAACGGTATCGCTCACGTTTCCGCCAAGGACCTGGGCACGGGCCGTGAGCAGAAGATCACGATCCAGAGCCAGACCGGCATGTCGAAGGATGACATCGAGCGGGCCGTCAAGGAGGCCGAAGCCATGGCCGCGGAGGACAAGGCCCGCCGTGAGGAGGCGGAGGTCCGGAACACCGCCGACTCGGCTGTCTACAACGCCGAGAAGCTGATCAAGGAGAACGAGGACAAGGGCCTCGACCAGGGCCTCATCGACGCCGTCAAGGCGGAGATCGAGCCCACCAAGGAAGCGCTGAAGGGCACCGACACGGAGCAGATCAAGACGGCCTCTGAAAAGCTCACTGAGGCGGTCTACAAGCTGTCCTCTGCCATGTACGAGAAGGCCGGCGCCGCCGAGGGCGCTGCGGCTAGCGGCCCCGAGGCCGGTCCGCAGGACGGCCCGCAGGATGGCCCGCAGGATGGCCCGCAGGATGGCGGCCCGAGCATGGATGCCGACTTCAAGGTCAAGGACTAGCGCGGCTGACGCAACAAGACCGGCCCCGCCGCCGCGCGGGGCCGGTCTTTGGGTATGTGCAGGGGTTGCGCAGCGGCGCGATCGCCGTGATAATAGGGTTGAGGATGAAGGTGAGGGTGAAGGCTGTTGGCTAAACGGGATTATTACGAAGTCCTCGGCGTTGGCAAGAACGCCTCCGAGGCCGAAATCAAGAAGGCATTCCGCACGCTGGCGCGCAAGTACCACCCGGACGCCAATCAGGAAGACCCGGGCGCTTCCGACAAGTTCAAGGAGATCAACGAGGCGCATCAGATCCTCTCGGATGCCGACAAGCGGGCGAAGTATGACCAGTTTGGCCACGCTGCGGAGCAGATGGGCGGCGGCGGCGGCAACCCGTTCGAGGGCATGGGCGGAGCCGGGGCCGGCGGGTTTGGCGACATTTTTGACATGTTCTTCGGTGGCGGCATGGGCGGCCGTCAGCGTCAGCGCGGGCCCGAGCGCGGCGCTGACATGCAGTATGAGTTGGAGCTGAGCCTCGAGGAGGCCGCGTTCGGCGTCAAGAAGGAGATCCGGATTCCCCGGACGGAGCCGTGCGAGACGTGCCACGGCAGCGGGGCGAAGCCGGGTACGCAGCCGGTCACCTGTTCGAAGTGCCGGGGCACGGGGCAGATTCAGGTGGCGCAGAACACGGTCTTCGGCCGGTTCGTGAACGTGGCCACCTGCGACCGCTGCCGCGGCGAGGGCCGGATTGTCGAGCACCCGTGCGCGACCTGCCGGGGGCGGGGCCTGGTGCAGAAGATGCACACGGTCGAGGTGAACATTCCGGGCGGCGTGGAGACCGGTTCGCGGCTGCGCATGTCCGGGTACGGTGAGAACGGGGATCGGGGCGGCCCTGCGGGCGACCTCTATATCGTTATGCGCGTGCGGCCTGACAGCCGGTTCCGGCGCCAGGACGACGACCTGATCACCGAGGTGACGGTCAGCGCGACTCAGGCGGCGTTGGGCACCACGCTGGAGGTGCCGACGTTGGACGGGCCGGAGCAGGTCAAGGTCCCCGAGGGCACGCAGCACGGGGAGACGATCCGACTGAAGGGCAAGGGCGTGAAGCGCCTGCGCGGCGGCGGTCGGGGCGACCAGCACGTGATTGTTCAGATCAAGGTGCCGACCAAGCTGACCGAGCGGGAGCGGGAGCTGCTCCTGGAGCTGGCGCAGCTGCGCGGCGAGGCCGTCGGTACGGCCGACCCGAAGGACAAGGGCTTCTTTGAGAAGGTCAAGGACGCCCTGGGCAACCTGTAGCTCCGGGGTTCGGAGATGCGGAGGCTCCGTGACGGCCAAGACGTCACGGAGCCGGCGAAGGGGGCGGCGCTCTGCCCCCTCCTGGGCAACCTGTAGCTCCGGGGTTCGGATACGCGGAGGCTCCGTGACGGCCAAGACGTCACGGAGCCGGCGAAGACCACCAAAGTAGCTCCGGGGTTCGGATAAGCGGAGGCTCCGTGACGGCTAAGACGTCACGGAGCCGGCGAAGACCACCAAAGGCGGGGAAGGGTGTGGGAAGGGGGCTGCGCCCAGCCCCCTTCCCACTTCAAGGAGGGCGAGCTTTTGCGGTACTTGGAAGTGGCTGTCCGCTGCCGGCGGGAGGGCGCCGACGCGATCGCAAATCTGCTGTCGCAGCTGACCGGCGGCGGCTACGCCGTCGATGATCCATTGGATATGATCAGGAACCAGGATGCCTGGGACGCTACCGACCTGGTGCCGGGTGACCCGAGCTGGGTCACGGTCAGGGGCTGGCTGGCTGAGGCCGGCGGCGTGGAGCAGGCCCGGCTCCGGCTGGAGCAGGGCCTCGACGAGATCCGCCGGCTCGACCTCGGCGAGGTCATGCACCCGGCGTACAGCTGGGTGCAGGAAGAGGACTGGGCCAACGCCTGGAAGGCCTTCTTCAAGCCGACCCGGGTGGGTGAGCGGCTGATCGTGATCCCCACCTGGGAGCAGTATGAGCTTCAGGAGGGTGACATTCCACTCTACCTGGACCCCGGCATGGCATTCGGCACCGGTACCCACGCCACCACGTCGCTCTGCCTGCGCAAGCTGGAGCAACTGGTGAAGCCGGGCGCCCGTGTGCTGGATGTCGGCACCGGCTCGGGCATCCTTGCGATCGCAGCGGCTAAACTGGGCGCTGCGCAGGTCGTCGCGATCGATATTGACCCGGTTGCCGTGAAGGTGGCCGGGGAGAATGCCGCGCAGAACGGCGTGACGCTCGACATTCGCCAGGCCACGCTCGACCAGGTGGAGCGGGAGCCCGCCGACCTGGTCATCGCCAACATCATCGCGTCGGTGATCATCGACATCCTGCCGGATGTGGCTGACCGCTTGAAGGAAGGCGGGCGCTTCCTGGCGTCGGGCATCATCAACACGAAGAAGCAGCAGGTGCTGGACGCCATGACCGCCGCATGGTTTTTGCCGCTTGAGGTGCGGGAGGAGAGCGGCTGGGTTGCCATCCTCGCCGTCAAGTCATGACCACCCGGTTCTTTGTCGACCGGGTTGAGGGCGACCGTGTCCTGCTCGGCAAGGAGGACAGCCACCACCTGCTGCGGGTGATGCGGGCGCAGCCGGGTGACGATTTCACCGTGCTGGTTGGCGGGGTGCAGTATGAGTGCCGCCTGACGGGCGTGGGCGACGGTCAGGCGGAAGGCACTGTGGTGGCCAGCCAGCCGGCGAGCGGGGAGCCGCCGGTCAAGGTGACCCTGTTCCAGGGCCTCGCCAAGGGCGACAAGCTGGAGACAGTGATTCAGCATGGCACGGAGATCGGCATCAGCGAGTTCGTGCCGGTCGCCTCCAGCCGCTCGATCGTCAAGCTGGAGCCGAAGAAGGCGGCCGAGCGGGTGGAGCGCTGGCAGCGCATCGCCCGGGAGGCCGCGGAGCAGAGCCGGCGTGGCGCCGTGCCCCGCGTGGCCCCGGTCGCCTCTTGGCAGCAGGCGGCCGCCCGGTGCGGCGAGTTTGACCTGGCGCTCGTGCCCTGGGAAGAGGGGGGCGAGCCGCTGGGCGAGGTGCTGAAGGCGGCGCCGGACGCTCGCAGCGTGGCGCTCTTCATCGGGCCGGAGGGCGGGCTCTCGCCTGAGGAGGTCGCCCAGGCGCGGGTGCACGGCGCCCGGGCTGTCACCCTCGGCCCCCGCATCCTGCGCACCGAGACGGCGGGCCTGGCTGCCGCTGTCGCCATCCTCTTTGCACTGGGGGATCTGGGATGAAATACCCCGAGCAGTACTATCGTTACTTCGAGTTCTTTAACAACGAGGAGTTCTGGGAGTCGCACGAGGCGCTGGAGGAGCTCTGGAAAGAGACAGATGACGACAAGTTTCTGCGCGGCCTGATCGTCTTTGCGGCCGCCTTCGTCCACGTCCAGCGCAACAACCCGTCCGGCTGCGGCAAGGTGCTGGACAAGTGCATCGACTGGCTCACGCCCTTCGCTCCCCGCCACTGGGATCTGGATGTCGAGCGGGTGCTGACTCATGCTCGCTTCTGCCGGGCCAAGCTCGACCTGGTGCCGCCGGGTGGACAACTGAAGGACTATCTGCCTTTTATCAAGTTGCATCCCGAGGGTTGAGACCAGGGATGAAGTTCTTTTTTTAACGCGGATTGCGCGGAGCTGATACACGACTTTTGTGGATTTTCCTTTTGGGGATCCCCTTATAGGTCGGGACTTAGGTGTTAAATATATATTTAAACACCCCAATGCCGACCTTAACAGCATCCCTCAAGAAAAATTGCCTGCGCTTTGTAGTTGAGTTTTTTATATGGCCACGGATTTCACAGGTTGCACGGATTTTAGGAGCTAACACAGATGTACCGAACCACATATATATGTTGTTCCGTAATCCGTGTCCGGCTTTAAAATCCGTGAAATCTGTGAAATCCGTGGCCATATAAT
>JAQBPS010000695.1 GCA_028287415.1 Bacillota bacterium
GGTTGGCGCTACGCCTGGGTAATGCCCCTGATGGAACTGCTCTTCGGGGCGGTCTTCCTGAGGGCGCTCTTTACCCGAACCTACGTGTGGCGGGGGGTTCGGTACCGGGTGGAGCGGGGCGGGCGCATTGTGTCCATTTAAGTGAAAGGGGGGCTGAGCGCACTCCCCTTTACCCACGTCTTTGCCATCACGCTGGCTTCAGTTGAAGGAATTGCAAGCGCCAGCCGACCACGCCGCCCCGGCGGTCACCCACCGCCGGCCCCTTCCGCGCCGCCGCCTGGTCCGCAGGGACTGCTTTCAACTGGGCGGGGTGGATGACACGCCCATAGGCGGCGATAAATCGAGAACGGGTCGTCCTTTTGCCACCTGGCCATCCTGGGGGGTGGCAAAATGACGACCCGTTCGGTCCCGATGCCCCAAGCACAGCGACCGTTGAGGCCAGCGATGCCGGGCAGGGTTTGGGGGGCAGGGTTTGGGGGGCAGGGTTTGGGGGTCTGCGCCGTCGGCGGCGCTCTGCCCCCGCCCACTTTCAAGGCAGCTCTACGATCACCCGCGGCCCATCCTCCTCCCACCGGATGTTCGCATCCGGCCGAACGCACGTGGTATACGCCCGCACCGGGACATAGGTCGTGTCGCCGATCAGCACGCCATCCGTGCAGTGGTCGTTGATCACACGCACGATCCGGACATCGACGGACTGCGGCGCCGTCGCCAGCTGGTTCACATCAGTGATAAACGTGTTCCAGTCGAACACGCCGGTCGCCTTGCCGTCCGCGGGCGTCCAGCCCATGTGCGTGGGATCGTAGGGCCGGTTGACCGGGTCCCACCAGAAGTGCCCGCTGACCGCAGCGATGTCCAGCTTGAACAGCCGCATCAAATGCGCTACCAGCCAGACGAGCTTCCGGTAGGTCTCGGCAAACGCATCCGTGCCCCAGTTGTGCTCACAGGTCTCAATGCCCACGGTCGTGAAGTTCTTGCCCGCGGTCTGGTAAGCGATCTCGCCCACCGGCATCAGCTGTAGGATCACGTTATTGTCCAGCGTGAACTGGCTGGAGGCGAAGCGCCCGTCCGGGGCATCGTTGAAATAGCGGCGGATGGCCCAGGCATCCATGCTCGGGCTGGCGGTGCGGTGCACGACAATGCCCGCCATGCCCTGCCAGCACCCGGACGCGGTGCACGGGCCAGGCCGATTCTGGCTGTTCGGGTCCAGGTAGGCCTTGGTAATCTGATAGGGTTCACCGGATGCCGGTTCAGTCAGGATCTCGCCGAGGACCCGGTCGATCGACTGCCCGTAGGTGGTACCCGGCACCGCCCACCGGCCGTTCAAATCGCCGATCGCCGGCCCGCTGCCGCGGGGGACAAGGTCGAACCGGGGGTCCACCTTGGGCATGCCGTCGGGCAGGGGCCCGGTCGATGCATAAGCATACAGGTGCTGCAGATGCGCCAGCACGCCCTCTGCCGGTGTCGCAAAGGAGGCCCCGGGATTATCCGGGCCCGTGGCGCCGATGCCGCCATAATTGTTCTGCTCGGGCTTCACAACGCCGGTGAACCGGAAATAGTCGGTTTCGTGAATCGCCTGGGCATAGGCCAGATCGCCGCGCACGCCAAGGTGCGGGCCCGTGCTCAGGTACAGGCCGGCAACGTCCGGCGCATGGGGGTTGATGCGCCGCACCACGCCCTCCATCTGTGCGAGCTGGCCGGCGGCGGTCCCCTGAATGGCTGTCCCTTTATAAGCCACAACGTACCACCCCTTTTTAGCAAGGCTACCCCTATTCTATGTGGCGCCGGAACAGGTGGTGAAGCGCAGCAAACTCCGGCGACGCCCGCAATGCACGGTGTCGGCCGGAGTTTCCCGTGGGTCGGTAGCTCGCTGTGGGCGGCAGCTCCCGGTGAGCGGCAGCTCGCTGTGGGCGGCCAGCTCCCCGTGGACGGCACTTCACCCCGTGTTAGGTTTAGGGATTGTTTCTCTTCTGCACAGCGTTCATGGTGAAGTCGACGCGCAAGGTCTCAGACTGGTAGGAGTTGTCGGCATCCAGCGGCAGGCTGACCCAGAAGTAGAAGGGCTTCGGCGCCCGGGTGGGGACGGGGCCCGTGGCGTTCAGGGCGATGGGCGCTGCGAAGGTGGCGGTGCCGCTGATCAGGGCGCCGAGGTTGCCGCTGGCGACTGAGTTGAGGCCGGCCACATCCGTGGTCACCTTGTAGTCCAGCTTGTTCGCCAGATGGATGCTGCCGCTCGCGAGGCTGGCGTTTAGCCCGGTCAGCCAGGCGTCCAGATCGCCGGTGTTGCGGACCATGAGCACGCGCATGACGTTGTCGCCCGGGGCCCAGGGGCCGGTCGGGTAGAGGCCGGGCACACCGCCGGGGGTGGTGGCGCCTTCCGCCGCCGTCGTGTAGAACATGGGGCCGGGAATGGTGTCGCCCTGATCACGCCAGCTCTTCAGGTTCACGGTGCCGGCGGTGAGAATCGCCTGGGACGGCCCGGCCTGTGCACTGAACAGGGCGAAGCTTCCCGCCGAGATGCCCACGGCCATAATCGCAGCCGCACCGATCGCCAGCAATGCCTGTTTCCGCATGAACATACCCCTCCTACGGTGTCAAATAGAATGACCTCATCTGGCGAGACGAGGTCAGGCGGGGTATTGTGCGGTAGAGGCGGACATTCTCGCTGACGTAGAAAAACGAGGCGCCAGCATTTGCTGGCGCCTCGTCACTTAGCTCGCACCTCGTCACTTAACTCGCCTTATCGTAGGGGATCCCGTCAGCCGCGGGCGGCGACGAGCGACCCACCACCCCGGCCAGGGCCAGCATCGTGATCACGTACGGCGCCATGCTCAGGAACTGCTGCGGCAGGT
>JAQBPS010000701.1 GCA_028287415.1 Bacillota bacterium
TTTTTCAGTCTAGGAGGTGGCAGATATGCCCGATGCGAACATGGCCGGCGACTCGGCCGATCAGGAGCAGCCGGTCTACCAGGGTGGTGCGTTCACCGACATTCAGGGGCTGGGCAAGTCGCTTGGCGCCAGTGTGGACCGCGACCCGGCGACGGCCCGCCATACCGTCAACGGGCAGTACATCCCCTGGGCAACCGCGGCAGGGGGACAGTACCGCGGCTCAGTCCACGACATCGCCCAGGCGGCCGGTGGGCGAGTGCAGCGGGGGTCAGACGGCTCCTACCAGGTGTACAAAACTGCACCGACCCCGCAAGGGAACACGTCCGTCACGGGAAACCAACCGCAGCCGCCGGCACAGATGGAGCCTCCGGTGCACATCGGGCCCCCGGCGGAAATGCCGCAACCCGGGGATTTGCTGCGTCGGCTGATTGGCGGCGGTGCACCTGGCATTCCAAGCATGCCCGGTATGCCCGGACGCCCCCCAATCACATTCCCAGTGCAGCCGCCGAGCCAATTGTATCCCATTGATGGCACGCCGGTCGCGAGTCTGCCGCAGGGCGCGGTCCCGGTGGGTCAACGATTTACCGCGCCGCCGCAGTCACTCGGCGACCTGCTGCGGAGTCGGTTACCAGGTACTCCTCCGGGGCGGATGCATGACATGCCAATGCCGGGGAATCCGGTGCCGAATCCGGTGCCGAATCCGGGTGACGCTTTGCGCCGGGTCGCACCCGGTTTCGGTGGGCGGGTGACCGCCCCCGGTGTGCCTGGGCGCCCGCCTATCACGTCGCCTGTGGAGCCGCCTCGCATGTCCGCGATGGCCGCCCCTGGCGCCACCGATCAGCAGAGCCCGATCGCACCGCTGCCAGGGGCACAGCCGGGCGGCCCGGTGATCAAGCCGGGGATTGGCACCCAGCCAGTTGGTCCCGCACCGCAGATGTCCGCCCTGAGCACGGGCGCCCAGGCCACCAGCACCACCGCACCGGCGGCCTACCAGCCACCGCCAGGGCAAACACCAGCTGCGGCGGCGCTCGGACAGCGAGTGATGCAAGGTGTGTCCGTGCCGCAGCAGCAGATTGCCGACCCGCCCTCGGCCGATACGCCACCCGGTTGGCACTGGGACCCGACCCCGACTCCAGCCGCCGTGGACCTTGGGCAGCGCACCATGGGCCAGGACAACCAGGTGGTGGTGGCGGCACCTGGTCCTGCGAATCAGCCCCCCCCTGCCCAGCAGCCGGACGGCCCGCAGCAGTACGATATGCCCGCCTACAACTACCAGGCGCAACCGATCGATTACAATGCGATGCAGAAGCAGGCGCAGTTGGAAGCCCAAATGTGGGCTGATCCGTACCTGCAGCAGCTGCGGGACGCGGCCGCCCTGGCCCAACAGCGGAACCTCAACGAGCGAGGATACGTCAACCAGGGGCTTCAGAACGACATCGGCCAACTGCGAGCCGGTGAGCCCGCCCGGGAGCAACGCGTCAATAGCCTGATGAACAACCGCGGCGATGCCCTGTACGGGTCCGGAGTGCACCTGGGCGCCATCCGCGACCAGCAGGTGGCGACAATCCAGCAGGAGGGCAATCTCACCAACAAGGCGACGAACGCCCTGCAGAAGCTCGCTGACAACCTCGGCCTGACGCTACAGGACATCACCAGCAAGACCAATATGATCACCCGGCAACAGGGCGACAAGGCATTCCTCACGCTGCAGCAGCTCGCCGACAAGGCCAACACGCAGCAGTTTGAGAATCGCAAACTGGCCTGGCAGATGTGGCAGGGCGGCGCCCAACTGACGATCGAACAGCAGAAGATGGCGAATCAGCTGTGGACGAGCAATCAGCAGATCAAGAGTGCCGACGCTCGGGCCGCCGCGGACCGCTCTTTGAAACTGGCGATTGCCAGCGGGCAGCTTGAACAGAAGTGGGCACAGTTCTACGGCAAGGACGCCCAGGGCAACCCGAGTTTCGAGGCCCAGAAGTGGGCCCAGACACAGGCCGACGACGCTGTGAAGGCAGCGGGGTATACCCGCATGCCAGACGGCTCCCTGGTACGTTCGCTGGACGGTCGCAAGTTCGACCTGTCGGCTGCGCAGTACATGTCGCAGCAGACCGGCTACATCATCGGCATGGACGGCAAGGCGCTCGTCGACGGTCAGGGCCAGCCGGTGCGGAACCTGGAAGGTGCCAAGTTCGACTGGAGCAAGCAGCAGTTCATCATCTCCGAGGGCGACAAGGTCGCGTATCAGAATGAGCTCATCGGGCTCCGCCAGCAGGGCTTGATCACACAGCAGCAGCATAACTCGGCGATGGAAGATATCCAGCGCGGCCATCTGTCCATTCAGAACGCACAGATGATTGAGACGAACCGGCACAACGTTGCCATGGAGAACAAGCCTCCCGCCGGCGGCAATCCAAACGCCAATGCGAACACCGCGTGGACGGGTGTTACGGGTGAACTGGGTGCCTTGACCGACCCGATCAAGGCCGCCAACATGAACCAGGCCCAGCGCCAAGCAGCAGCGCAGGCCATCGTCGGGCGATGGATGCCGCAGCTCGGACCGCAGGAACAGCAGGCCCTGAAGCAGTGGCTCAAGGCCAATGGTCTGATGTGAGGCGCCGCTAGAAATGGAGGTGAGAACTGATGCCAGCAGTATACGAATCAGGCGGCGTATCGCCTGCGGCTGGGCCTGATGCCGGCGGCGCGGGTGGCGCTACTTCGACGCCAGCTCAGGCGTACACGGCCGCTTCGCACGACCCCGAACTAGCCAACTGGGTATCTGGTGGCTCCTCGACGCCCACATCCTCGGCGCCTGTGCAGGGAGCCGGCGGTCATGTTGATAGCGAACTGGGCAACTGGCTGTCTGGCGGCTCCTCGGCGACCGCACCGGCGGACCCCCAAGCAAACCAGGCAGGGAATCAATCGAGCGGCTGGCAAAACCCGCTGCAAGCGATCGGCAGCCTGTTTAGCACGATGTTTTCCAAGCCGGGTCAGGCCATCCGATCCGCCGCCAAGGCAATCGAAGGCGATGTGCAGAGTGGCGGCAAGGAGTTCTTCACTGGGGTTGTCCCAGACGCATGGCGTGCGGCGGGGCGTGGCTTCAGGGGCGAGGAGAACGTATCAGGCCGGGATCTGCTCCCCGCGAACGCGCCCACCTTGTTCCCGGCCATCCACCCACTCTACGGCACACCGACAGGGTGGGGAGGGGCGCAGAAGCCGGTTGACTGGATTTACAACCACATCAGCAAGCCCGTAGGCGGCCTGGGCGTAGAACTCGTCAGCGACCCGTGGATGTGGAGCGGTGCGGCTGGGGCCAAAGCGATAGGAGGTGCCGCCAAGGCTGCGGGTGCGTTCGCACTCGGCTCGCCTGAAGCCCTCGGTGCCATCGAGGCTTTCGGCGGCCCCGCGGCCCAACTCCTCAAGACCAGCAAGCCAATCCTTGCCGGCCAATCCGTCCTGCGCAACTTGGCAGGGCAGTTCTCCATTGATGCTGCCCTGTCGCACTTGCCCCAGGGCAGCGAGGTAACGCAGGCTATCCGTGAGTTCATGGGCGGCAAGTCAGTCGGTGCGGTTGAGAACGAGGGGCGCCTCGCCGCAAACCTGGCGCCAGGGCTTGCCAACGCGACGCCCGAAGAAAAAGCCACTTTCCTTTACATCAAGGACAGCCTGGCGGCGACCGAGGCCCAGGCCAAGGTCGCCCGGGAAACTGCGGCCACGGCAGAGGAAGCCCAGAAGCAGGCGGTACTGAACTACAAGGCGCCTGGCCCGTTCGACGGCAGTGCAGACATCGCCAACCAGGCTGGGCTTGCGCAGCGGGCGGGTGCAGCGCTGCCAGGTCCTGAGTTCTCCGCCATCCAGAACGTGGCGCAGGGTGCCGGTCAGACTCCCGAGGAGGCCCTCCAGGACATCGCCAAGCGCGCCTACGGACACGCCCCTGACGTGGCCCTGAATCCCGGGCAGCGAGGGCAAATTGTGCGGGCCTTCGGTAACGCACAGAATCTGGATGAGGGTTACACCAACCTCGCCGACCTGATCCGCAGCGAGGGTACACACGGCCCCGGTGAGTTCGGCACGGCGGTACGCAACAAGGCAGCGATGGACCCGGCGGGCGCCGACCCCTTCAATATGAGCCTGGAGCAGCGCCACCAGAGCGCTACTGACGACCTGGCGAACCTTGTGCGGGAACACAAGTGGAATTCCGACAAGTACGATTTCAACGTAAACCAACTCGCCCGCGGCGCGGCGAAGGACATCAACCTCGCCAACGGCGACGCCCGCAATCAATTGTGGCAGGAGATCCTGAGCCACGGCAAGATTCGCCCCGGTAGCGGCAGTGCGGGCGCCGAGTTAACCCGTGGTCTGCCCTCGTTCCTCAAGGACGCGAAGGGCGGCATGGGCCTGGATGAACTGGCTTCGAGCATGCGTGGCGGCATGAGTGAACAGGACCTGGTTAACGAGATCATGGGCGTGTCCGGGAAGCAACCAGTCACCGCCACAAGTAGCCAGGCCATCAAGGAGGCTGAACAGCGGTTCCTTTCCACCCCGGAGGGGCAGAAGCTGCGGGACACGCTGTCGGCCCATTCGCAGCAGATGGATGCGCTCCGTGAGGAACTGGGGCCGCTCCAACAGGCACTGTCCGCCAAGCGCGGTCCATTCGATGACCTGCCGGCTGGGGAGTTCCCTCGCCCGTCGTGGTCTCAGATCGAAGCGCCGGCAACCACGACGGGTGGGCAACTCGCGGCGCAGGGCGCCGGTCAAACGACGGGGCCGGTGGATGTGGAAAAGGCAGTCCTTCAAGCTGTGCAGAACCGCAAGTCCACTCTTCTCACGGTGGAACTTGTGGACGGTTCGCAAATGGACCTCCATTTCATGGCCCCCTACGATTCGGCCCGACATGAGTTGATAGACCACGCCGGTAACGCAGTTGACCCGAAGCTGGTTCGGAAACTGATTGACCGCGGCACCGGCCAGGTTTTGGTTGATGCCACCGCACCCGCCGCTACTTCCTTTGCAAGCGGCGGGCTCTCTGAAGCTGCCAACGCCGTGGTGCAGGACGCCTTGCGAAACAACGGGGGCGACAAAGCAGCAGCCGTGACGGATTTGCTCGAGCATCTGAAAGCGATGGGCAAGATGACCGGAGACCCCGAGATTCCCGCCCAGATGAACACCTGGCGGGAGGCCGTTACGCATCTGGGGGGCACACCTCCGGCGGAGACGCCACAACTCACAGCGGACCACCTGCGCCAGTGGCTCGACAATCCGCAGAACCTTGATCAGGCCGCAACCCGCAACATGGAAGCGTACGGTTGGAAAGACAAGCCGGGTAGCCCATTCTGGACCAAAGAGCGGGATGGCATCGAGCACATCCTGCGCAACGAAGTCCTGCCCGGAGTGGAGGCGGGCAACACCCAAGCGTGGCGGGTCCGACTCGGCCCTGGTGGGTCTGTGGGAGATATGGTGGGCGAATCACTCGCATCACAGGCGAAGGGCGCTGCAGGGGCAGGCGCTCAGGCGACGAGTGGCATTAACCCGAATGCCATTCCTGAACAGTACCGCCATCTGGTGGAGCCCGTCATGCAGAAGTACGGGCATCTGCTGCCCGAGTTTCAGAAGCTCACTGACGAGTCTTATGCCAAGGCCAGGGGTTTTCTCCCTGACCTTGGCTATCAGGAGCACTATGTCCCACGCATCTCTCGCGCAGGTGCAGCCGACGCCAACCCGCTCACGAAGCTGTATAACCGGCTCACCGAAGATGCTGCGGCCATTCCGACGAAGGAAGGGCAGATGGCCGGCGCCCTGTCCACCAAACCGGGCTTCGCCAATGAGCGCACACTGCCAACCTTCGACGCATTCGCCCGGGATGCGGCGTCCCGCGGGCGTCATGCGGTCCTCGACCCTGTAGATGCCCTGCTCACGCACATGAACCAGTCCACCCACGCTGAGCAGTCGATGAAACTGCGGGATGAACTCCTCAGTATGGGCGACGGCATTGCGGTCAAGTTCGAGAACTATCGCGACATTCCACCGGGGTTCAAGGATATGTCCAATGTGCCCGGTTGGGATAAGATCGCGGTGGAAAAGAAAGTCGGTAAGGTGCTTGAGGATGTCCTGCTGCCCAAGGAGCGGGGTCCGGCGGGCATACTTTACGACACTATGGCTGACCGCATCAAGGGTGCCACCTTCTATAACCCACTGGTGCACGGTAAGAACCTCGGCTATCGCGCCGTGATGGAAGGACAGAACCCCCTGCTGTCGGCTGCTACCAGGGCTGAAGTGAAGGAATTCGGTCCGACGCTCCGCAACCTGATCGAGCACGG
>JAQBPS010000764.1 GCA_028287415.1 Bacillota bacterium
AGCAGTATTTTGTGGAGCGGCTGTGATAAGAACATGAGGCCCCCGCTGCCGCACATGCGGTAGCGGGGGCCTCATTGTTACGCTCGAATTTCGTAGCTAGCGATAAACGTGGCGTCAACGACGTCCAGAATTTCGCAGGATTGATGCCGGTAGCGGTAGACCACAACGAAAGGACGTTCCGTCATCCGTGGATGGCTTCCACTGCTTCCACGGCCTCCGGCGACCATACGATATTATACTTTTCCATGACCGAAGCGTTTTACCACATCGGCGTGAGAGATCCCACGGCCTTCCTGCAGTGACCGGGCAGCCTTGTCCAAGCGCTGGACAACGGCTGGTTGATTCAGGAATTCATCGGTCTGCTGGTCGCTCAAGGATTCGGACGCGACCAGGACTGCGACCCTGTTGCCCACCTTTATGCGACACTCTCCCTGGCCTGCAGCAAGGGCAAGCGCATCCTCGAGGTCCTGCAGAGACCGGACGACTTTTTCGACCATTCCCGTCACCACCTTTGTGCCATTGTATCACAGCGTGTTCCAGTCCGGAATGACTCGCCCGAACTCCTCCTGCAGAGCTGGGCGCCGATGATTTACCAGCTTGACGTGGCGGCCGAACTGCTTCCACGCCATGGGCTGCCCCATGACCTCTACCCACATGTGGCGCATCTTCAGCAGGACCTTGGCTTTGTCAGCGTACTCCTTTCGCTCGTGAGCAGACGTCACGTCACCAAGGCCCTTGCGATAGAATGCCAGAACTTGCTCGGGGAACCGCTTCTCCAGCGAGGCAGCTGCTGTCAGCAGGCCGGAGTCGTCATACCACCGCGGATCGGGGAGGGCGGACAGGATCGTTACGGCCCGCTCATCCTCGCCCCGCAGCAGGTGAAGCTTGAATCGTTCCTCGGGCCGAACGCGTGCCATGGCGGCCATCAGACGAGACTCGTAGTCGATCCACTCCGAATCCGTGCATAATCGTCGGAAGTCCTGATAGCTCTGGACGGTGAGCCGGTCAATGGCCTGCTGAAACTGAAGGTCGAGGTAGGTGTCACGGTCGCCGGCCTGCAGCGCATGCTCAGCCAGAAAGCGCCGCAAATCCTCAAGCCGGCCCTGCCCCTTCTGCAGCCCCTCTTTTGCAACCACCAGCGCATGGTCCGTCTCTCCGGCTTCCGCGTAGAACATTGCGAGGTCGTAGTAATCACCGCCGTACACCATGTTGCTGGTGCGCAGTAGCAGGTACTTCTCACGATCTCCCAGTCTCCGATAGATTCGCCGGGCGTGTTCAAGCGGCGATTCGCGGTTTAGTCCTTCAAGACGTTCCGCCAGGTAGCGCAGGTCCTCGTCATTGCAACAGGCTGCGTACACGACGTCGCACACGCCATCCGCCAAATCGGTCCGCCCAATGTAGATCACGGCCTCGTCAATGATGGACCGGCGCACCAGCCTGGGTACACGCTCACTTACTAGCCGCTCGGCCAGGTCGCTGAGCAGGTCGGCGGCTTGTTCAGCTCCTGTATCCCAGCATTCCTCGGCCAGGTAAGATTCTGCCTCACCCCAGAGCAGAAGGACGGCCTCACCGGCGGCATCGCGGAGCTGCTTGCGCGCCAGGGGAACACGCTGTCGCAGAAAGTCCAGGCATTGCCGCTGAACGGCTGGTTGATCCTTGTACAGGTGTTGGGCAAGACCTCTGAGGGTGTCCACGTCGGCCTGGGCGAGGAGTTTATCCAGAGAGGTTACTTGTCCGGAGCTGCGGCTGGTACCCACGGCGCCCCACCCCTTTTATTGTCGGCGCCCGGCGTACTGCTCCAAGGTGCCACATGATACTTTCCCGCCAAGCGACCTGACCCCTCCTGCACAGCCAAAACTGTCGCCAGACTAGGCCTGTCCCCCATACAATGCCGCACGGTTTCACGCGGGATGAAGGGGGCTTGCATGCCTTGGTGGAAGGAAGAGCGTTCGACGGAGTGATTACGAGCCCACTGGCGGGGAGGAGCGCCAAGCCCCGACGGCAGGGCCAGACCATGATCATCGATAAAGGCCTCGGGCTTGCCCAAACCGGCGACCTGTTGGCGTTGGCCGGCGACTACATCGACTACATCAAGCTGACCTTTGGGACAGCCGCACTGTACCCGACCGCATTGCTCAGGGCGAAGATCGCCCTGATCCGTTCGTTTGGCGTGAACGTTTACCCGGGAGGCACCTTCCTGGAGATCGCCATCGCCCAAAACCGTCTTGCCGCATACCTTGAACGGGCCAGAGATTTGGGCTTCGATCATATCGAAGTCAGCGACGGCACCATCAACATCAGCCCTGCTGACCGCCGACGGGCGATCGGGCTGGCCAGAGAGCAGGACTTCCAGGTCATCACCGAGGTGGGCAAGAAGGACAGCAGCATTCCACTGGACCCCGGGGAAGCGCTGGGGCAGATCCAGTCTGACCTGGAGGCAGGCGCCGTCAAGGTGATTGTGGAGGGGCGGGAATCGGGCACTGGGGCCGGTATCTTTGGCGCGACCGGCCTCGTCAAGACGGACGAACTGGAGCAGATCGTCACAGAGCTGGCGGATCCCACCCGGCTCATGTGGGAAGCGCCCCTGAAGTCCCAGCAGGCGGTGCTGATCGCCCGGTTCGGGCCGAACGTCAGCCTGGGCAACATCCCGCCCGCCGAGGTACTGGCCGTCGAGGCGCTCCGGCGCGGGCTGCGGGGCGACACGTTCGGCCTGGCGCAGCAGCAGGAAGGAGACTGAGCATGATGGCCATGTTTCCCGGCTGGCCCGGCCCCATCCTCAGCGGCGGCAGGAGCAACATCCTCGGCGTTGGCCTACCGGCGTTCCCCACGATACCGGGCCACCCCGGGATGCCGGGCGGGCCCATGATGCCCGGTGGCGCGGGAACCCCCGGCATGGGCCCCGGCATGGGCCCCGGGGCCGCCCCCACGCCGGCGGCAGCACCCTCGCCCTTGGCGGGCATGGCCCAGTACGGCGTGCCGATCGCGCAGACAGCCAGTGGGCAGCCCGTCATCCGGGCCGGGATGAACGGCGCGATCATGCTGCCGCCGGAGATCCCCGGCATGCCCAGCATGCCCGGGCCGCCCGGCGGCTTTTTCGCCGGCGGGCCGCAGGCGGGCGGGCTGTTCCAGCCGATGCCCCCCGTCGCCCCGTTCTATGGCGGCAACCAGGTGCGTCATCTCGAGCAGCGCCAGGGGTAGCCCCGGTGTTATCCGGCGGGAAGGTGTGGTACGATAGAGCGCGAAGATCAGCAAACAGAGGTGACCCCAGGTGAAGCGGGAGGTCGGCGGACGGGCTCGGTATGAGGAGATCGCACAGGACTTAGCAAAACGCATCGCACAGGGAGAATTAACGGAGGGCGCCCGCATTCTCGGCCGCTCCAGCCTCGCCGGCACGTACCAGGTCTCCCCGGAAACGATCCGCCGGGCGGTCGCCATTCTCCACGAACGTGGGATTGTGCAGTCCGTCGCCGGCAGCGGCATCCGGGTCATGTCCCGCTACGCCGCGGTTGAATACCTGGATACGCTCACCACCCGCAACACCCTGGAGGAGGGCGCCCGTGAGCTGCGCGGCCTGCTCAAGCAGCGCCGCCAACTGGATGAAAAGATTGACACCGCCCTCGACCGCGTGCTCAGCCAGGCCACGGGGGCGCTTGCCTCCCGCCACGTGGAAGAGATCACGGTCAAGCCGGCGGCATGGGTTGTCGGACGCTCCCTTGGCGAAATCCGCCTGCGGAGCTGGACGGGAGCGACGGCCGTGGCCGTCACCCGGGCCGACGTGGACCACTTCTCGCCGCCCGCCGACATGCTGCTCGCACCCGGGGACGTGATCACCGTCATCGGTTCGGAGGCGGTCAGGGCGCGGGCCAAGGATATTCTGGACGGCAGCACGGCGCCGCCCGACCTGGTTTAATCTGATCCAACTGACAACAAGATTGACAACCTACACGAACTGCCAACCTCCGGGTTGGCGGTTTTTTGTTTGCCGTAAGGCCGAAAATGCCTGATCTGACAGGGATAGGGGTACTTGGTACTGCCCTACCTCCTTTGGGATTGACAACTGGCAACCTATCGAGTAGTATTAGGTTGTCAGTTATCTTGAACGAGTCACTCACCCGGACTTCCAGAAGGGAGGGTGATCCGGCCCTATGACCCAATCGGAATCTTCGCCAAGCCGCTACGAGGCCATTGCCTCGGAATTGGCAAAGTCGATCTCCGCGGGGCAGCTCAGCGAGGGCGAACGTTTCTCCTGCCGCAAGCTCGCCCGCCGTTCGCAGGTATCCTCTGAGACCGCCAGGCGGGCCATGGTGCTGCTAGAGGAGCGGGGTGTGGTCCGGCTGGATGCCGGCAGCGGCGCCGTCGTCCTCTCCCGTGCACGGGCGCAGGAGTTCATGGTCCGGTACAGCATACAGATGTCAGCCCGGGAGCTGCACATGGAACTGCAAGCCATGGTCGAGCAGCGGCGCCGCCTGGACGACGCGATTACGCGGGCAACGCTGCACCTTCTCCATCTGCTGGATGGCAGCGGGGGCACGGAAAATGTATAGGAAGTTGAGGTGGAACGATGGTCCGCTTTGAGCATGTAAGCAAGACGTACGCGGGAGGCCACAAGGCCGTCGACGACCTGAATCTGGAGATCGAGCGAGGCGAATTCGTCTGCTTCATTGGCCCTTCGGGCTGTGGTAAGACCACCACTATGAAGATGATCAACCGGCTGCACGAGCCGACCGCCGGCACGATTTCCGTGAACGGCAAGGACATTATGCAGTTTGATCCTGTGGAACTGCGCCGCTCCATTGGCTATGTGATTCAGCAGATCGGCCTGTTCCCCCACATGACCATCGCCCAGAACGTCGAGCTGGTCCCGAAGCTGCTGGGCTGGGACGCCGCCCGCCGCAAGAGCCGGGTCGACGAGCTGATGCCGATGGTCGGCCTCGACCCCGAGGAGTACCGGGACCGCTACCCGAAGGAACTCTCCGGCGGCCAGCAGCAGCGCATCGGCGTGATCCGGGCGCTCGCGGCGGAGCCGGAACTGATCCTGATGGATGAACCCTTCGGCGCTCTGGACCCGATCACCCGGGAGAGCCTGCAGGACGAGTTGAAGCGGCTCCAGGCGAAGCTGAAAAAGACCATCGTCTTCGTCACGCATGACATGGATGAGGCCCTCAAGCTGGCCGACCGCATCGTGATCATGAAGGACGGCAAGGTCCACCAGGTCGCCACGCCGGATGAGCTGCTCCGCCACCCGAAGGATGAGTTTGTCGCCCAGTTCGTCGGGCGGGACCGTCTCGCCGCGGCGCCCGAACTGCTGAGCGTGTCAGAGGTGATGATCCGGCGCCCGGTGACGGTCGATCCTGATCATGGTCTGGCGGAGGCGGTCGTCACCATGAAGAAGCGGCGGGTTAACTCGCTGCTGGTGACCGATGAGAACGACCGGCTCCTGGGGCTGGTCACAGCGAACGAGCTGAAGAACGTACAGCGCGGCACTGTCGCAAGCGTCATGCGCACGAGCTTCCCCGTCACCACCCCGGACGCCCGCCTGCAGGAGGCGTTCGAGCAGATGTTCCTCGCACATCTGGAATTCCTGCCGGTGGTGGACACCGACGGCATCCTCGTGGGCCTGGTCACCAGCACCACGATGGTAGACGCCCTGTCGCGGGCCCTCTGGACGGACGGTGAGGCCTCGTAATGAACGAGATTCTCCAGGTCCTAAAAGACCCGCAGACGCAGGCAATGCTTCGGACCCAGGTCGTGCAGCACCTGGTGCTCTCGCTCACCTCCGTGTTGCTGGCGACCCTGGTGGCAGTGCCGGCGGGCATCTGGCTCACCCGGCACGAGCGCCTCGCCAGCCCGGTGCTGACCGTTGTCAGCCTGGTTCAGACGCTGCCCAGCATCGCACTGCTGGCATTTATGATCCCGTTCATGGGCATCGGCTCGGCCCCTGCAATCACGGCGCTCTTTCTTTACGCGTTGCTGCCGATCCTGCGCAATACGTATACCGGTATCCAGGGCGTTGACCCCGCCGCCCGTGAATCAGCGCGCGGTATGGGCATGACCGACCGGCAGATGCTGTTTATGGTTGAACTCCCGCTCGCCTTCCGGGTGATCATGAGCGGGATCCGCGTCAGCACGGTGATGATCATCGGCTGGGCCACCCTGGCGGCCTTCGTGGGCGCCGGCGGCCTGGGCGACATGGTCCTGATGGGGTTCTCCATGGTCTCCACGGGTCACATCATCGCCGGCGGCGTGCCCGTCACGCTCATGGCATTGCTGGCTGATTACGGCCTCGGACGGCTGGAGCGGGCGGCAACGCCCGCCGGCCTCCGGGTATCGGAAGGAGGGCACTAGCATCGACACACTGACCTATATGATCCATCACGCCGACCGCATCATGCAGATGACCGGCGAGCACCTGCAACTGGCGCTGTTCGCCGTCCTGTACGCATTGCTGGCAGGCGTCCCGATCGGGATTCTCATCAGCCGGCACAAGCGGCTGGTCGGACCCGTCCTCTGGGTCGTCAATGCATTTCAGACCATCCCCGCGCTGGCGTTCATCGGCTTCGCCATGATCTTCCTGGGCCTCACGCCGGCGACCGGCATTACGGTGCTCTTTTTCTATTGCCTGATGCCGATCGTCCGCAGCACGTACACCGGGATCACCTCGGTCGATCCGGCGATGATTGAAGCCGCCGAGGGCATGGGCATGACCCGCTGGCAGACCCTGCGCATGGTGCAGCTGCCGCTGGCGCTTACCATCATGCTGGTGGGCATCCGGCTGGCCACCGTGATCGCGGTCGGCAGCGCCAGCATCATGTCGCTGGCGGGCGCCGGCGGCCTTGGCCAGCTGATCTTCGCCGGCATTGACCGGGTGCAAACCCGGATGATCCTGGCCGGCGCCCTGCCGGCAGCGCTGCTGGCGATCGCAGCCGAGTTCGGCATTGGCGCCCTGGAGCGCATGCTCACGCCCCGCGGTCTGCGAGCAGTGAAACCCACCCTAAGGAGAGAATCAGTTTGATCAAGTTGCACAAGCACTTTCTCATGCTGACCATCTCGCTCATCACGATTCTCGCAATCCTGAGCGGCTGCGGCCGTGCCGCCGAAACCGGCAGGGTGGTCGTGGGGTCGAAGGATTTCACCGAGAACGTGATCCTGGGTGAGATGCTTAGCCTTATGATCGAGCACAACACGAACATCAAGGTAACGCGCAGGCTCAACCTGGGCGGCACCAAGGTAACCTTTGACGGTGTGAAGTCCGGTAATCTGGACATGTACGTTGAATACGACGGCACCGCTTACGGCGCCAATTTGGCCCACAAGGAAATGCTGAAGGATCCCGCCACGCTGTATGACACGGTTAACCAGGAGCTGGGGGCTCAGTACCAGCTGACCTTGACCAAGCCTTTGGGCTTCAACAATACGTACGCCCTCGCGATGCCGAAAAAGCTGGCCGACC
>JAQBPS010000788.1 GCA_028287415.1 Bacillota bacterium
ACGCACCGGGTCGCATTGTCCGTCATCACCTCTGTGGCGCTTGTGCCGGTGCTCGCATACACCGTGCTGCACATGAATGCCGTGCAATCAATGGCGATGACGGCGGTCAACGCCCTGCTGGCCCTGCTGCTATACTTCCTCGGTCCTGTGGCAGGGCGGCTCCTTATGGAGGGCCTCATGCGCGCCATCCCGACCGTGCTGTTTGGACAGGCCACGCGCCTCGCCATCGACAAATGGCGAAAAGGCGGCAAGGCCAGCTAAAACACCGTCCGCCTGCCGGGAGGTGTTTATGTCACCTTAACTTGCCAGCCCGCACCACTCATACGGATCACCGCAGCGGACACACTATTACCATAACGCATGCAGGAGGTGAACTCAAAATGATCGGTGAGAACCTCACCCCTGCTGCGGACCGCAGCATCGCCGGCGACTCCAACCCCGGTGGATTCCCTGCGGGGGGCTTCGATCTCAGGCGGTTTACTGTCGAGGTCGCCAACGAGATCGGGGTTCAGCCCAACCGTGGTGCCTTCGGGATGTCGTCGCAGGAGATCGGTGCCCTGGAGGCCCAGACCCACAGTCGCACACGCCGGGGCGGGAACCGGTAACCCCTTGGCAAGGTTGCCCCATATGATGCACCGAGCCCGGTCGTGGCAGGCGACTCGAAGGGGATGCCGCAGTTTTCGCGACGGGCGCCCGACTTCGCTTTGCAACGGATGCCGCCGGGCCGAGGACAGCGGGAGGAGGGCTGCGGCCCCCTCCCGTTTTGTTTATAACGCAAACGTTCCGCCGTCGGTCTGCACCTGCTGGAGCACCTGCTCCTCGCCGCCGCTCTCGGCATTGATATACACCAAATAGGCGTCCTGACCAAGGCTGCCCAGGAACTCATAGGCCAGGATCTCATCCGCACCGGAGAGGCTGGGGATCAGGGTCAACTGCACCCGCGCCACCGCCAGGTCTGGGTTCACCCTGTCTTCTGCTTCACGGGGGGTCAGCTGTGGTGCCGGCAGGCTCCGGGGGTGGTGCGACATCAGATATTGCCGTGCATCCACGGCCAGGATCTCGCCGTTGTCGAGGGCCACGTTCACCTTGGCCTGATCCGGGTAGATCAGGACGCCGTGCTCCTGGTACGCGTACTGGATTGTGGCAATGCCGTCCCGCACCTCGCCGTAGGCCGCGATCATGCCGGGGTAGCCGACCGAGCTCAGGTAGGCTTGCCCCAGGGCCCTGGCCCTCGCCAGGTCGATGGTCGGGTTACCGACCATGCGGCTGTTCAGGAGCTGCACGAGGAAGCCGCCGTTCTTGCTGACATCAACGGTCGTGGTCCACCCGGGGTTGTCGCCTGCGCCGCCCCGGGCCGCGCCGGGCGCCGCCGTGGCGGGGTCGAGCCTGAAGGAGTAGGCCGGCAGGTTTGTGGTGAGCTCTGCGACATCGGTCACCCGGTATCCCTGGCTGCCCGGCAGGTATGCACGCATGCGGCTCTCGGCCTCCGGTCGGGCAACCGGCGCGCCGGACATCGCCGGGCGCCGTGCGTTGACGTGGTCAGAAAACGGACCGTCGTAGACCATGACCGGCAGCTTGTCCATCGCGGCCCGCACCTGATCCCAGCCTGCCGGAATCAGGTTGGCCGGGGCCTGGTCCTGCGTAGTTACGGGGTCGGCGTTCGGATGGTAGCCATGGCGCAGCGTGTACCAGGTGAACCGGGGCGGCGCGTTCCAGCGGAATCCGCCCTGATTGTGGTCGGCATTGATCACCTGCAATTGTGCGCTCAGGTTGGCCGCTTCGGTCCGGAGTCGGCCCAACTCCGCCCGGCTGGCCACATCCATCTCCCGGCCGGCGGCCTCATGGCGCAGGAGCGATGCCGAAAAGTCGCCCACCTGCCGCAGGAACTTGCCAGTGCCGGCGCCAAGCTGGGCCGGCAACGGCAGCGAGTGGAAACTGGTCGCTGCCGCCTCCGAATGGGTGTACACATCGGCCATGTAGCGCATGTTCTGGCCGGGGCTGCCCGTGACCAGCGCCTTGCCAAGCAGCGCTTGCATCTGCTCCACGTGGCGTGACATGTCGTTGAAATGCCGCTGGTCCTGCGCTTCCATCGCAATGGCGTAACCGGAGTTGGTTTCGGTTAGCCGATAGGTCCACACGCCCCACACGGCCAGGCCCAGGGCCGCGACGGCGCCTACCGGCAGCCAGAGCCCCAGCCCCTTTAGCTTGCGCATGCGTGCGCCCCCTTACCTCGCGAAGACATGGTTGCCGATCCGTTTGTGAATGGTCCGGGACCAGACCCACCGGCTGACCGGTTTCGCCGGATTCCAGTAGAAGACCGCTCCCTGGGTGGGATCCCAGCCATTGAGTGCGTCCCGGGCCGCCCGCACGGCGGTTGCTGCCGGTGGCTGATAGATCGTGCCGTTGGAGACCGCCTCGAACGCATAGCGCTCGTAAACCACGCCTGATATGGTGCTCGGGAAGCGCGGGTCGCTCACGCGGTTGAGCAGGACCGCACCTACGGCTACCTGGCCCTCGTAAGGTTCACCGCGGGCTTCGGCCGAGATCACCCTCGCCAGCAAGTTCTGCTCGTCGGAGCGGGATGTGGCGGCGGTCCGGGGCCTGACTGCCGCCGGTGCCGCAGCCCTGCCGGTGTATCCCAGGGCGCTCCACGTAGCGGGGCCGACCACGCCGTCCACCCGCAGCCGATTCCTGCGCTGGAATGTGATCACAGCGCCGTACGTGAGGCGCCCGTAAATGCCGTCGACGCGCCCTCTGTAGTAGCCCCACGTAGCAAGCCTGCGCTGCGCGACAGTCACGTCGCCGCCCCGGCTGCCCCACCGCAGCGTGGTGCGCGGCTGTGCCGAGGCAGGCCATGAGAAGGCCGTCACCAGAAGCAGCGCAAGCAGGAGCCCCACCGCGATCCGCCTGCCCATGCGCAATGCCCCCTTGCTGACACTTACCATGCCACACGCGGAGGGTCCATATGCCCGCGGGCGTATCAGCGCCAGCACGATGCCGCAGGGAGTTGACGATAAAAAGGAGACGGGCGGTCAAGTTACTGGCCGCCCGTCTCCGTTCTGTTTATCCGCGCCGCCCATTTGCTCATGCTGGAGCCGTGCCAGGACGGGCACCCACCGCTCCACAACTTTTTGGGAGCGCTCACCCAGGTTCACGCGTTCGACGATCTGCGGATTGGGAGGCCCCAGGACTGCGGGTTTGTGAGTGGTGTGGCGTATCACGTCCTCCGGATTCGGGTAGAAGGCGAACACGTAGCCGTCCGGCCGCTGATCGTCTGGGAAGACCCAGTAGGGATAGTAGCCGTTGGCGTCAAAGTCGTTGCCCCAGCCCTGCGTGTCGGGCGTCAATGCCGGCTCGTGCGCCAGGGGGTAGCCTTCCCGCATCAGCTGCGCAGAGACCGCCTGCGGGTCCAGCGGAAAGGGCAGGTGCACCTGGATCATGTCGTTTGCCAGGGACAGCTGACCGGTAAGGCCGCCTGGCAGCGACCAGGTCTGGCCCTGCGTCATTCATTCCATCCCCTTGCTGATAAGTGAAGTACTGCTGCCGTTAGCATGCCCCGTGTTGTGCCGTGACGGTCGCTCCAAAACCGCTTTTGCGCTGTTCGCCATTGGCAGACACGGTTTATACTGGAGATATACCTGAACGTGGGCGACGCAAAAACGGATGGACGGGGAGTGGCCACCTGTGCGGGGATATTGCCTGTGCCTTTTGGTGTGCCTGCTGCTGCTCTTGCCATCCGCCCCGGCCCACGGCGCAGATGCGCCGGTGCTGCCCGCCAAGGCTTATTTGCTGATGGAGTCCGGCACCGGCCGCGTGCTGTATGAGCACGACAGCGATCGCAAACTGCCGATCGCCAGCACCACCAAGATCATGACGGCAATTCTGGCGCTTGAACAGGGGAAGCTATCGGACGTGGTGACGGTGGGCCGCAAACCCTACGAAACGGGCGGCTCGACGCTCTACCTGGAAGTCGGTGAGCAGCAAACGCTTGGGAACCTGCTGTACGGCCTGATGCTGGAGAGCGGCAACGATGCCGCCGTGGCGATTGCGGAACAGATCGACGGCAGCGAGGAGCGGTTTGTTGACAGGATGAACGCGAAGGCCCGGGCAATCGGGGCGACGCATACCCATTTTGCCAACAGCCATGGGCTGCATGACCCCAATCACTACAGCACCGCATACGACCTGGCGCTGATCGCCAGGTACGCCCTTCAAAATCCGGCGTTCCGCCGGATTATCACAATGGAGGAGTTCGCAATTCCAGGGGCGGGACAGAGTCCGCCGCGCACGCTCCACAACCACAACCAGCTCCTCGGGTACTACCCGGGGGCCAACGGGGTGAAGAACGGGTTCACGGAGGAGGCGGGCCAGACCAACGTCGCCTCAGCCCGGCGCGGCCAGACGGAGCTGATCGCGGTGGTGCTGGGCGCCGAGCAGCGCGTCTGGACGTCGAGCATGGCGCTGCTGGACTATGGCTTCAGTCACTTCCTGGCGACGCCGGTCGTCAAAATGGGAGAGCCTGCGGAGGCCGCCGGCGGCGCCGGTATCGAGCCGCCTACCCCCGTAGCGCCCCGCACGCTGCCAGCGCCGTCCGGCGGTGCGGACAGGTCCTCAGTCCCAGCGGACACGCCGCTGGGACCGCTGGCGGCAACCGCCGGCATCCTCGCGCTGACGCTGGGCGCCCCGGTCCTGATCATATGCTGCCTGAACCCGGTGCGGCGACTGGCGCGCCGCTTCCGCCGCCGCTAAAGGAGGTCCAACTGTGGACGAGGAACAGCTCAACGCGCTAGAGCCGGAAATTTATATGCCTACTGAGGCCGCTACGGCCACGGCTCCAAATGGCCGCAAGCTGGCTTTTTTCACTGTGCCCCAGCTTGATGTCCTGATCAAGCAGGTGATCGCCAGCCGTCCCAAAGAGTATACCTACCGCTGGGCGTACCACCCCGTACAAAAGGTGCATGTCCTGGTGTTCGGCTGGCCCACCGGCCAGACCGCCGGTGTGGCGCTCCCCGAGGGCGTGGGCGACGCAATCCTTCAGTACCTGCTGGGCATCACCGATATTTACATCACCACGGAGCCGGTGCAGGTCCGGCTGAGCGGCGACGTGTCGGTGGAGGTGATCCAGGAGATCGTCTTTGGCAACACCATCGGCCTGCCGGACGTGAAGTTCAAGCCGGAGGCGTAGGAGGCGAGTGGCGTGGGCGGCTGGCCTGACAATATCCTCCGGAACTGCCTGGGGCTCCGCCCCGGGGAGTCGGTGGTCGTGCTGACCGATGAGCCCCTCGGCCATGCCCGTGACGCCCTCTGTGCGGCCGCCGGCGCCTTGCAGGCCAAACAGGTGCACGCACACACACTGCCGGGGCCCGGCAGGATCGCCCTGATTCCCGCGCACCTGATGGCGCAGGTGCGGGAGGCGGATGTAATCGTCTCCCTGCTCTCCGCGCTCGACCTCGCGCAGGAGAGCCCGGTGCTCCGGGCGATCTCGGGCGAATTTCACGCCCGGGGCGTCGGGCGCTGGGCTTACGGGGCGCAGATCGACCACGATGTACTGGCGCATGAGTTCACCGGCGATTACCATACGGTGGAGCGTCACGCCCGCAGGCTGGCGGCTGAACTCGCGGGTGCGGATCAGGTTCACATCACGTCGGATGCGGGGACCGACATCACCCTTTGCATTGGCGAGCGCCCGCTCCACGTGGAAACGGGGATCCTCGCGGGGCGGGGTGCGTATGGCAACCTCCCGGGTGGCGAGGTATTTGCCGCCCCGCTGGAGGAGAGCGCCGAGGGGCAGTTGG
>JAQBPS010000006.1 GCA_028287415.1 Bacillota bacterium
TGGTCGCGGCAGCCAAGGGCTACCCGCTGATCATCACCATGCCAGACAATGCTACCCAGGAGCGGATCAAAGTAATGCAGGCGTACGGCGCAAAGGTACACCTGACCCCGGCGGCCAAGCGCATGACTGGAGCGATCGAGCTGGCTGAGAAGCTGGCAGCGGAGATCCCGAACAGTTTTGTGCCGCAGCAGTTCGAGAACCCCGCCAACGCAGATGCGCACCGGGGAACGACAGCTGTTGAGATCCTGGAGGCCTTCGGCACAGACCTCGACGCCTTTGTCCTTACAGCGGGCACCGGCGGCACGGTTACCGGCACGGGTGAGGAGCTGAAGAAGCGGATCCCCGGCCTCAAGATCTACGTGGTGGAGGCGAAGGGCTCGCCGGTGCTGGCGGGCGGGCAGCCAGGCCCCCACAAGATCGTGGGCACCGGCCCGGGATTCATCCCGAAGATCCTCAACACAAAGATCTGGGATGAACTGCTGCATATTGAGGATCACGAGGCATATGCAATGGCTCGCCGGGTGGCAAAGGAAGAGGGAATCCTCCTGGGCCCGTCCGGCGCTGCAAGCGTGTTCTTCGCCCTGAAGATTGCCAAGCAGTTGGGCCCGGGCAAGCGGGTCCTTGCTGTCGCACCGGACAACGGGGAACGGTACCTCTCCGGCGATCTGTACGTATAGGGGCGTGTCGGATATGGGTGAGTCGTTCCAGGGGCTGCGGGCTGTTGCTCGTGTCCTCATCATGAACAGCGCCGGCGAGCTGCTGCTCTGCCGCAGTCGCGGCGGCAACGCCTGGGTGCCGCCCGGCGGGACCCTGGAAGCGGGCGAAACGCTCGCGGTGGCAGCGGCCCGGGAAGCGGTGGAGGAGGCGGGCGTGGCGGCTGCGGTCGGCCCGCTCGTCTACCTGCAGGAGTTTCGGGCCGCAGGAAAATCGGAGCATGTGATTGAGGCGGGATTTCTGGCTGATGCCGAACAGGAGCAGCCGGACCCCGCGCGGGGGGCGGTGCCGGCGGGTCCGGCCGGGCGCCCCTGGTCGGCCTGGTTCATCCAGGACGTGGACGGCCCCCGGCGGGAGGTCCGCTGGTTCACCCGGGAGCAGGTGGCGGCCCTTAGCGAACCGGTATATCCGGCATTTCTGCGGGACGGCTTCTGGGACGCTCTGTCCAGGCCTGGCAACCCCTACCTGGGCCTGGTGCAGGGCAAGTAAGCGACGCGGGCAGATAACCCCCGTGACGTCGTCACAGGGGCTCACGCGACATTGCTTTACTTTCGCTCCGGAAAGTAAACTACCCGTCCCCGACGGATCAACCGAGAAGTGCCCCTGCCCCCTGACCGCTGTGGATACCGCAGCAAGCGCTCCAGGTGGTCGATGCGGACGAGACAGGCAACGCTCACGCCCACGGCGGCCACCGCCGCCATGATGGCGATTACCAGCAAACGGACCTCCATGCCGGCCACCCCTCTGCCGAATTTACTGTTTCCATTTCTTTACAGAAGCCGAGAATTCCTGCAGCGAATCAGCGATAAGCCCGTGATACAATATACCAAGTTTGATGGCGGTAAAGGGGAAGGGCGCACGTGCTTGAGACCCTATTCAATTCAGTGATTCACTTTTTGGGGCAGTTCGGATACTGGGGTGTCGCACTCGGAATGGCGCTGGAGAGTGCCTGCATTCCGCTCCCCAGCGAGATCGTGCTCCCCTTTGGCGGCTATCTGGCAGCCATGGGCAAGATTACATTAACCCAGGCGATGCTGGCCGGTCAGCTCGGCGGACTCGCGGGCTCGATCGTCGCTTATTATGTCGGACGTTATGGTGGACGGGCGCTCCTGGAGCGGTACGGCAAGTACGTGCTGATCTCCACGCACGAACTTGACGTGGCTGATGAATGGTTCGCCCGCCGTGGCGAACTCACGGTTTTCCTCGGTCGTCTGCTGCCGGGCGTCCGCACCTTTATCTCCCTGCCTGCGGGCATCGCGGAAATGAACTTCGGCCGCTTCCTCTTTTACTCGTTCCTGGGCATGCTCCCATGGTCGATTGCTTTCACCTATGCGGGCTTCCGGCTCGGCGGTGCCTACGAGCAGGTGCGTACTGTCCTGCACAAGTTCGACTACCCCATCATCGCCGTACTCGTGCTCCTGGTGGCCTGGTTCATCTGGTACAAGCTGCGGCGCCGCACAGCGCACTAGCCGGGAAAGCCGGGGCGCAGCCGGGTTTGTTGCCTTGGTCATATTGCTTGGATAAGCCGGACTTAGGTCCGGCTTTTTCACTGGTTGCAGCCGCACATTTCGATTAGAATGGAAGCAACAACAGGCCAGAGGAGGGGGCGCCCTTGATCCTGCCAAAGCCGCTTGTGACTGTAGCCTGGCTTGCTGAGCATCTGCATGATGCCGACCTGGTGATCGTCGACTGCCGTTTTGACTTGGGCCAGCCTGATGCGGGGCGACATGCCTACGCCGAGGGCCACCTGCCCGGTGCGGTCTACTTCGACCTGGACGAGGATCTGTCCGCCCCGACCGCTGCCCACGGCGGGCGCCACCCGCTGCCTGAGCCCCAGGTGCTGGCGCAGAAGCTGGGCGTTGCGGGCGTCACACCCGGCGCACAGGTCGTCGTTTATGACAACGGCGGCCAGTACGCCGCCCGTTGCTGGTGGCTGCTGCGGTGGCTGGGTCACGACGACGTGGCGGTCCTTGACGGTGGCTTCCAGGTCTGGCAGGCCGCCGGCCATCCCGTGACGGATGCCCCTTCTCAGCCCGAGGCCCGCACGTTCGTGCCACATCCCCGCAGCGACATGACCGCCCTGATGACCGAGGTGCGCACCCGCCCGGACGATGTGGTGGTGGTGGATGCCCGGGCGGCTGAGCGCTTTGCCGGTCAGGCCTCATCGCTGGATCCGAAGGGCGGGCATATCCCCGGCGCCGTCAACCGGCCCTGGCAGGAGTCGCTCAACCCGGACGGCACGTGGCGCACCCCCGTGGAATTGGCGGCCCGGTTCAAGGACCTGCCCGAGCCGGGCCAGCAGATCCACAGTTGCGGCTCCGGCGTCACCGCCTGTGCCAACCTGCTCGCCATGGAGATTGCCGGGCTGAACGGCGCCCGCCTCTACCCCGGCAGCTGGAGCGATTGGTGCTCATACGATGACAACCCGGTTGCGAAATGAGTCCAGCCACCAGGCGCCTTGCCTGGTGGTTTTTTTTGCGCCTGCCGCTCATGGGCCAAGCTAAAGTCGGGTAAATGAATACCAGGCATTGTAGGCAAGGAGTTGTGGATCATGACTGTCGGTCTCGGTCTCGGTTTGCTGCTGATCCGCCTGGTCTTCGGGCTCACGTTCGCCGCCCACGGAGCCCAGAAGCTCTTCGGCTGGTTCGGCGGCCATGGGCTGGCGGGCACCGCCGGCTTCATGGAATCCCTGGGCCTCAAGCCCGGCCGGGTCCAGGCCCTGCTGGCCGGTCTGGGTGAAGTCGTGGCCGGCCTGCTGTTCGCCATCGGCCTGTGGATCCCGCTAGCCTCTCTGCTGATGGTCGTAATTATGCTGGTCGCCATCGTCAAGGTGCACGGACCGAAGGGCTACCTCTCCCCGGGCGGCTACGAGTACAACCTGGCGATCATCACTGTGGCGGTTGCGCTGGCCCTTACAGGACCGGGACGATATGTATTGTTCTAGACATGAAAGAGCCGCCAGGGCGTATGACCCTGGCGGCTCCTTTTTCATGAATCACCCTAGAACGCGTACTCACGTTGCTTCGTCTGGACCGAGATCCATTTAGTTGTCGTGAACTCATCCAGCGCCCACTGGCCGCCGTAGCGGCCCAGCCCGGAGGCCTTCTCACCGCCGAAGGCGATGATGGGCTCGTCGTTCACGCTCTGGTCGTTCACGTGGATCATGCCTGTCTCAATCTGCATGGCCACTTCCACGCCATGCTCAAGGCTGCCCGCATGCACGGCGCCGCTCAGCCCGTAGGGCGAATCGTTGGCGACCCGGATCGCTTCCTCCTCGCTGTCCACGGGGATCACGCCGCAAGCCGGCCCGAAGATCTCCTCCTGGGCGATCGGCATGTCGTTGCGCACATCGTAGAGGATATGCGGACCCATCACATTGCCCTCAACCTTGCCCTCGTACAGCACCTTCGCTCCCTGGGCGACGCTCTTGTCCCACAGATCGCGGATGCGCTCGACCTGCTTGTTGTTGATCAGCGGGCCGATGATCGTATCCTTCTCCCGCGGATCGCCGGTCCTGATGTGCGACGCCTTCTCCTTGAAGCGCCGGAGGAACTCGTCATAGACCTTACGGTGGACGATGATCCGGTTGACCGCCATGCAGATCTGTCCCTGGTGCATAAACTTGCCGAAGGCTGCGGACTCCGCCGCACCCTCAATGTTGGCGTCCTCCAGGACGATCATGGCGTTGTTGCCGCCCAGCTCCAGTGCCACCCGCTTGAGGTTGCGGCCGCACACCTCGCCGATGTGCCGCCCCACCTCGGTGGAACCGGTGAACGAGATTACCGACGGGATCGGGTGCTCTGTGAACGCATCGCCAATCTCGCTGCTCTTGGCGACGGTCACGCTGATCAGGCCCTTTGGAAACCCGGCCTCCTCGAACACGCTGCCGATGATCAGCCCGCCGGAGACCGGGGTTTCCGTGGCCGGCTTGACGACGACGCCGTTGCCGCAGGCGATTGCGGGGGCAATCGCACGCATGGCCAGGTAGAACGGGAAGTTGAACGGCCCGATCACCCCGACGACACCTACCGGCAGCTTGTAGATCCGGTTTTCCTTGCCGGGGATCAGCGACGGCAGGATCATGCCGTGCATGCGAACGGAGAAGCTGGAGGCCTCCTTGACAATGGCGAGCACGAAATTGATCTCGGTCTCAGCCTTGACACGGCTGCTGCCCGATTCCAGCTGGAGGATGTCGATGATCTCCTCCCGGCGGCGGCTGATCACCTCCGCGAGCTTCATCATCATCGCCGAACGCTCGTAGGCGTTGACCTCTTTCCATTCCCCCTGCGCCGCCAGCGCTGCCTTGTACGCCATGTCGATATCATCAGGGGTAGCACCCCGGATCTTCAAGAGCGGCTCCTGAGTGAACGGGTTGAGATCTGTCACGTAATTGTCGCTCTGTCCTTCTCGCCATTGGCCGGCGATGAACTGCTTTGTCCACTGGTCGGTGTTCACGCTGTCGCCCCCCATTGTTGGTTGTTTCCGAGGCATGCCGAGCTAAATTGCCACGGACGACAGCAGCTTATGCACCTGACAGCAGCGGCGAGGGCGATGATCTATGCCTGATCCTGCGTGACGAACTGTGCCACGAAATAGCGGGGCGTGAGCGACTCGCCGGTGGCGTGCTCCACCAACTGGTTCCATTTGTACAATGCGCCCGACTTGAAGAAGCGCTCCCGCAGCCAGCGGCCCACGGCCTCGTTGCCCGCGACCGCCTCTGTGCCGGTCTCCCGGGCAATGTGCGCCTGCAGATGGGAGGCGGTCACCTCGCCGATCAGGTAGTTGTGGTAGTACACGGGCACCGTCGCAATGTGAATCTTGGTAGCCCACTCGTGGCCGCTCAGTTCCGGGGGCGGGGTGATCAGCTGCAGCTCCTGCACAAGCGACCACCAGAGTTGGTTCAGGTCCTGGTCCGGATTGTCGTACAGCCGGGACTCAAAGTTGACCATCACCAGTACCCAGCGGACGAAGATCAGCATGGCCCGGGACTGCTCGGCCTGGAGCGCCCCGGCGAGCCGTTTCGCCTGGGACGCCTCGACCCCGGCGATCGCGGTCAGCCAGTGAGCGTCGCGGGTGAGGCGCCCGAAGTACATCGCGATCGCCTCTGTCGAGTTGATGTGTGCGGGCTGCCGCAACAGCCATGGCAACTCGCGATCCACATACTTGTCGTACACGGCATGGCCCAGTTCGTGCAGCATGGTTGCCATCCAGTAGCCGTCGGGATGGATATTGCACAGCACGCGAATGTCGCCCTCGCGGTCGATGTCGGTGCAAAAGGCATGCTGGTTCTTGCCGGCCCGCTCATACAGGTCGGAACGGGCGATGATGTCCCGCACATCCATGCCGACGGTATCGTAAAAGCGGACCGACAAATCTGCGATTGACTTGTCCGCAAAGAATGGATCAATCGCCACGCTCTCCGAGGTCGGTACCTCCTGGAAGAACGGGTCGGCATAGTGCCACGGGCGGACCGCCTCCGGGGCGATGCCGAAGCGGCGTGCCTGCTCGGCGTCGAGCTGCGCCTTCATGCGGGCGAACGGCTCATCGGTCAGCCGCTTCAGCTCGTCCAGGAGGGTAAACATATCCTCGTGCTTGATCTCGGAGAGTTCAAGCTGCATTGCATAAAAGTTCCTGAAGCCAAGGTGGCGGGCGGCACTGTTGCGCAGTTTTACCAGTTCGATCAGTTTTTGTGAGACCTCGGCGCCAATCTGTTTGGAGGCCTGCCAGGCTTTGCGGCGCACCTCGCTATCGGTGGATTTGACGAGGACTTCGCGGACGTCGTTTTCGCTGACGGGCTCGCCATCGATAGTGCCCCGGAAGTTGCTGAAGATCTGTTCCAGCTCATTCGCTTTGGCGACCATCGCCGCGATCTCGTCCTTGTCGAGTTGGTTCTCAAGGTAGCCGTGGTACAGGCTGACCAGCTGCCGGTCGAGCAGGGTATCGCCGGTGGGGTTGGCCGCGGCCGCCTTCAGCTTTGCAAAGGTGTCGCGGTCGGACATCAACAGCCGCAGTTCGGTCTCCAGGTCGGCGGCGACCCTTGCTTCTTCGGGCTTGCCGCTGGTGGCGAGGCGCCAGTAGGCCTTGTTCGCCTCGGTCATCTTCGGCTTGATGGTCGCTACGATGGACGCTACAAGG
>JAQBPS010000007.1 GCA_028287415.1 Bacillota bacterium
GAGCCGACAACGAGCAAGACCGCTGCCGGATGCTCCCGGAGCACCGCCTCGGCCGCGGCGATCACCAGCGCGTTGCCCTTCTTGGGACTGAAGCGGCTCACGTGCAGCAGGACCGGCCGCCCCCCGACGCGCAGCCGGCGCCGAATGCGGCGCCGCCGCTCTACCGCCGTCCAAAGCGGCATAAAGCGGCGAACGTCCACCCCGGCCCGGATCGTGTGCAGCTTCGCGGCGAAGCCCGGGTGCTGCCCGTCGATCGTCAGCCGGATGTAATCGCTGATCGTGATGACCGCAGCCACCTGTCCCAGCACCGTCCGTGCCAACGCCGGCGCCATGCGGTCCGGGTGGAGCATATCGTTGTGCATGGAGAGCATCAGGCGGGCACCGCCCGCCGCCTCTGCCAGCAGCGGCAGGTAGGCGGGGCGGTTGTATTGGACGAGCAGGTCAAAGGGCGGCTGGCTGCGCAGGAACTGAGCGACCCTGTAGACGTAACCGGCCGCACTCCCCGCCGGAACGCGCACATAGCGGACGCCCCCCGCCTCCGAGCGCTCGGCGAGCGCCGGATCCCTGCGGCAGATGACCGTCACATGATGCGCTCGGCTGAGAAAGGGCAGGACCCCTGCGATGTACGTCTGAATGGCCCCGCCCCGGATTGGGGGTACCGGCAGTTTCTCGGTACAGATCAGGCAGATGCGCATGGCCCGGCCTACCTCCGCTCAGGCGGCATCTGAAGGCGTCCGTCGTCGCCCATCATGAGCGTCGCCGTTCGCCCCGACTTATTTTCCACGACCGCCCCCCGCCCCAGCAGGCAGTCCTCCAGATGGAACGCCGGCCGGTCGAGCCGGCAGTGCGGCAGCAGAATCGAGTTCTCCAGTGTGGCGTGCACAATGTGAGAGTCCTCGCCGACGCTCGTGTAGGGTCCGATATACGAATTCCAGATGTGACAGCCTGCGCCGATGCACAGCGGGCCCCGCAGCCGCACGTTCTCCAGCACGGCGCCGGGTCCGATCGCAACCCGGCCCTCGATCCGGACCGAGTCGAGCAGTACACCGGGGTCGATCGCGCTCTGAATCTGATCCAACAGCAGGATGTTGGCGGACAGCAGGCCTTCCGGGGTGCCCATGTCCTGCCACCAGCCCGTCATCGGATGGGCCAGCACGGTACGGCCCGCCCGCATCAACCCGGCGATCGCATCCGTGATCTCCAGTTCGCCTCGGGGCGAGGGGCGCAGGTCTGTGATCGCATCCAAAATTGTCGGCCGGAACAAGTAGATCCCGGCAATGGCGAGGTTGCTCCTCGGCTCGGCGGGCTTCTCCACCACCCGCACCACCCGCGGGCCTTCCAATTCTACAACCCCGAACAGTTTGGGATTGGTCACGGCCCTGACCGCGAGCAGCGCATCCGGCTCTTCCGCCTCGAACCGATCGACCATCGAGGGGAGCCACTCGTCCGTCAGGTTGTCGCCCAGGTAGAGCAAGAACGGCTCGCGCCCCAGAAAGCTGGCAGCTGCCTTGACGGCATGGGCGATTCCCAGGGCATTCTTTTGGAGGATGAATGCGACGGGCGGACCGCTGAGGATCGTGGGCAGCCGCTTCAGTTCACCCTGCCCGGGGGAGATCACAATGCCGATGTCGGTAAACCCGTGGCTCCGCAGGTATGCGACGATATGCTCCAGCACCGGCCGGCCCGCCACCGGCAGGGCAGCCTTTGCCCGTGTATGCGTCAGCGGCCGCAGCCGGGTGCCGCGGCCGGCGCACAGAACGAGGGCTTTCACAATGCTCACCGCCTCTCCCCCAGATATCCCTGAGACACGGTATTCACCCGGCCGTCGAATGGTCTACCCGGGGCCGCACATTATGACAACTGGCGTGCATAAACTTCAAGTGACAGGCAACTGCTTCGACCCATCGGGGTGATTTTGTCGATGCGCACGGAAGGGCATATCGCCATCGCCGGGGCTGGTTATGTAGGGCTGACCTCGGCCGCCTGCTTTTGTGAGATGGGGCATCGTGTCAGCCTGGTTGAGGTGAACCCCGAGCGGCTTGCCCAGTTGCAGGCGGGGGACTGCCCGATTTACGAACCTGGCCTGCCCGAACTGCTGCGGCGGTACCTGGGCGCGAGCCTGACGGTGACAAGCGAACTGCGGGCAGCGGTGACGGGCGCCAGGGCGCTCTTTGTCTGTGTGGGCACCCCGCCGCAGGTCAGCGGTGCGCCGGACCTGCGGGCGCTGCGCCGGCTCCTGCGGGATCTGCGGGATCTGCGGGATCTGCGGGCGAGCCCGGACCCGCCCATACTGGTGCTCAAGAGTACGGTGCCGCCGGGCACCAACCGGATGGCGTACGAGTTCCTCGGGGGCCGCGTGCCCGTTGTGGCCAACCCGGAATTTCTCCGGGAGGGGAGCGCCATTGACGACTTCTTCCACCCGGATCGTGTCGTCGTGGGCAGCCCGGACGCGGAGGCGGCGCTGCTGGTAGCCGGCCTCTACAGCGGCGTGGATGCGCCGCTCCTGGTGACCGGCTGGGAGGAGGCGGAACTGATCAAGTACGCCACAAACGCCTTCCTGGCCGTCAAGATCAGCTTCGCCAATGAGATGGCGGCCCTTTGCGATGCGCTCGGCAGCGACGCCTCCGACGTGCTCAAGGGGCTGGGGCTGGACCGCCGGGTCGGCCCGCAGTTTCTGCGGCCGGGGCCGGGCTACGGCGGCTCCTGCTTGCCGAAGGATATCCGGGCGCTCGCCTGGAAGGCCCGCCGGGCCGGAGTCCACCTGGACCTGCTGCTGGCGGCAGAACGGGGCAACCGGCGGCAGCGAGAGCGGTTGCTGGGCCGCCTGACGGCAGGACTCGGCGGTGATCTAAGCGGTAAGACCGTGGCGGTCTGGGGCCTGGC
>JAQBPS010000059.1 GCA_028287415.1 Bacillota bacterium
GGGAAACCGCTGTCCAGTTTGCGGTCAGACAAACCAGCATAATAAATTTCACTGCAAAGGGGGTGACGCGTGATGAAGAAGTATCTCTGGGCTGTCGCCGTGATCGTCTCTGTGTTGGCAGCTACCTCCTCAGCTTGGGTACTCTACCCCTGATGTCTCCACACAGTACCGCAACTTGTCTGGCCGCACCTTTCTATAAAAACAAGCTGGAGGGGCCGTCGTGAGCAAGGCTCAGGCATTCTTGCGCAGCTTCCTGTTGCTGGCGACCATCGCTATTCTGGCTGACAGCAGCAGGTTTATCCGCGCAGATCAGTGGCCCGCATTGCTGTTGCTGTCGTTGCTTATTGTGTTCAGTGGGCGCCTGAGCTTCATCACAGGCTTTTCCGGCGGCGCCTTCAGTTTCCATGCAGGCGGCGCCATGATCTGCTTTATCGTTGGCGGCCCGCACCTGGGGCTGTGGGCTATCGCAATCGGCACGCTGGTGGAAATGCTAGCCGGTCGATACCTGCTCACCAGCATCATCTTCAACGTCGGTCAGGCCATGGTCATCGGACGGCTATCGTTCCGGGTCTTTGAGCTGCTGGGCGGCCAATGGGGAGCCGCCTTTAACCATCCCTATCAGGCCGGCGCCATGGCGGTGACCTACATGGCGGTCAACACGCTGGGCTTTGCCGGCTACATGCATCTCCTTGGGAAGGTGAAGTTTTCGTCGGCCCTGAGAACGATGCTGGACCGTGCCAACAGCAGTGCCTATGTGATCGTGATGCTGGTGGGCATCCTGGCGGGTTTTGCCTACGCACGGGGCGGCGTGGTGTGGCTGGTGATAGTGGGTGGCCTGGCGTACATGCTAAAGGTCATTCTGCGCCGCTATTTCGACATGGCGAGCGAGGCCCGCAGTCAGACCCGCCAGCTCAAGGCGGTGCTGAACGCCACGCAGAGTGCAGTGATCATGACAGACCGGATGGGCGTGATCCAGGTGGCGAATCGGCAGGTCGGTGTGCTGCTTGGCGCGGAGCCGGAAGTGCTGATCGGACAGGCTGAGGCGCTGGTGCCGGAACTCCAGCACGTGAAGAGCAAGGTCAGCGCCCCCGACCAGGACGTGCAGCAGGTGATCGAGCTGGCCGGCGGGCCGGCTCGGTTTCTGCACTGGTACCGCGCAGGCGTCCGTAATCCGCAAGGAGAGCTCCAGGGCCACATCGACGTGTTCACGGACGTGACCGCGCTGAAGGAGGCGGAGGAAGACCTCCGCAGCCTCTATGACTCCATGATCCGCGCACTGACAGCGGCCATTGATGCCCGCGATTCCTATACACATGGCCATTCGGCCCGGGTCTCGGCCTACGCCGTCGCCCTCGCCCGGCAGATCGGGCTGCCCACGAAGGATTTGGAGCGCATCGGCTACTCCGGGCTCGTCCACGACATTGGCAAACTCGGCATCGACGACAGGATCCTGCGAAACCCCGGTGCGCTGACACCGGCAGAACGGGCGCTGATGATGCAGCACCCGGTAATCGGCGCGGCGGTGCTGGAGAAGGCTAACGTCCTTTTCGACCTGATTCCCGGGGTGCGCTGGCATCACGAGTGGGTCTCCGGCGGGGGCTACCCCGACGGCCTGGCAGGCGCCCAGATTCCCCTGGATGCCCGCATCATCGGCGTGGCGGATGCGCTGGATGCCATGACCTCAGACCGACCCTACCGGCCGGCGCTCTGTCCGAAGGAAGCGCTGCGCCGGATCCAGGAGAATGCGGGCACGCAGTTTGATCCGGACGTGGTGACGGCGCTTACGGCGGTGCTCGAATCCGGATTGTTGGTCACCGGTGAGCCGCAGGCGCACTGGGGCGCGTCGATGGAGGAGATGGAGGAAGGGATCATCCGGCCGGTCCATGGCAAGGAACTCTCGATCTTCTACCAGCTCTCCCGGGAGGACTTCTCCTCGCTCACGCTGGACGGAATGCTTAACCGGTTCCTGCAAACCTTCTACGAGATGGTCGGTTCGAATGCCTACCTGGTCTATCTTTACCATCCGGAGACACAGGAGCTGGCACTGAAGGCAGAGGTGGGGGCCGACGACCTCGAGCGGGCGAAGCACAAGGATCCCCGCGTTCTTCAGGATGCGCTGGACAAGGGCCGGACGATGGTCGTCACCGACATCCATACCCTGCCGGGGTATATACCGGCCGCGTCTGCCAGCAAGGCGGAGGCGGTGATTCCCCTGCGCTCCCCGGATGGCCTGGTGGGCGCACTGGTCGTGGAGGCGCCTCTGGGCAGCTTCTTTGACCGGGATCACCTGTACTTGCTGGAGGCGCTGGGCGAGCGGCTGAGCAGCGCGATCAAACTGGCCCGGTACCATGAGCGGCTGGCTTTTGCCGCCACTCATGACGGGCTGACCGGGGTGCACAACCACCGGCACTTCTACGACCGGCTGACAGAAGAGGTGTGCGGCGCCGTCCGCAGCAACCAGCCGGTTTCGGTGTTGCTGTTGGACCTGAACGGGATGAAGGCGGTCAACGATACCTACGGCCATCTCGCCGGTGATGAAGCCCTGCGGCACTACGGGCGGCTTTTGACGCAGCGGGTACGGCCCGGGGACATCGTCGCACGGTATGGCGGCGACGAGTTTGCTGTGATCATGCCGGGTGCGGGCTCCGCCGAGGGCACGCGGCTGACCCGGCTGTTGCTGACCGACATGCAGCAGCCGTTCATCTATAGCGGGATTAGCATCACCTTGCCGAGTGCAGCCTGGGGCGTTGCTTCATGCCCCGAGGACGGCGTGCGTGCGGCTGAACTGGTGCTGGTGGCCGATCGGGCCATGTACCGGGAGAAGCGGGGTGGCGGCGACAGCCCGGCTTATCCTCGCAAGGGGACCCGTGACTGAGGTGATCAACGCGGTCAGGAACTACCTGGGCTGAATCGGGCGCAACGGCCAGATCGCAACCGCTAGCCGCTCTGAGTAATGGAGCAGGGGCTCCTGCGGCGGCAGGGCAATGCCGTGAGCGCCGGCCATCGTGTTCCGCTCAATCACACCCTCCGCCCGCTGTAAGGACCACTGCGCGTGGTGGATCTCATCCCGCCAGATTCCGCCGCGGGGGTCGCGGCTATACAGACAATAGCGCTCCGTCAGCCAGTGCTCCAGGGAGCCGCTCTGCGCCTTGTACGGCGCCGATGCCGGCCGATACCTGGCAGCGAACTCGGCGGGCGGGGCGCCTTTGTGTGTGCGCACGCTGCGGTAGTGAACCCAGCCCTGTTCCACATCTGCGGACATGCGGGCGTTAAAGTACGGCAGGTGGAAAAACCGGCGGGCACCGGCCACCGCCAGCGGGCTGGCGGCATCCAGGCTGAAAAACCAGACCCCGGGCTTCGCCTCCGTCACCACATACGTCCGGACATTCAGCTCCAGAAAGCGTGAGAGATAGGGCAGGGGCGGCAGGGACCGCGCATGAGCGTGGGTGATGTCAAACGGCACGACGCCCACCCAGGCGGTCCCCGCGAATGTATCGAGCGCCAGCCCCGGCGGGATCAGCGGGCGGAGCACCGCCGGATCAACAGGCCAGTGGGCGAAGAGCAGCCGCTCCCAGGTCTGGGCCATCAGCCACGGCCCCGGCGGCAGCGGCCAGGGGCGGTGAGCGGTGTGCCGGAGGGCCTCCATGCTTCATGACTCCCTTTGATGGTGGATCTGGCACTGCTGGTCCGCACATTGCCCGACGGGCACGATGGCACGACGGGCAGCGATGTAATCATACATGGGCTGCCCAAGCCCCACGGCTCCGGCTCCGGCCACCACCGGCCAGAGCGGCGCCAGGGCGGG
>JAQBPS010000081.1 GCA_028287415.1 Bacillota bacterium
GAGCGTGACATTCTCTACCTGTGCCTTACGCAACCGGTCTGCCACCCACCGGGCCGCCCGCTCCACGTCAGCCACATGAGCTGGCAAGGCCGAGATGCTCGGAATCCGCAAGAACTCCACGAGCTCCGCCAGGAACTGTGACCGATTCGCAATGCGGTAATCTGTCCAAGCCGCCATGGGGCATCACCGTCCCAGCTCGTTTACCGAAGGCGCGGATCCAGCGCGTCCCGCAGGCCGTCACCCACCAGGTTGAAGGCGACTACTGCCAGGAAGATCGCCAGGCCCGGGAAAGTCGTCATGTGCCATGCACTGAAGATGTACTGACGGCCCTCGCCGAGCATTGAGCCCCACTCCGGTGCCGGCGGTTTGACCCCCAGGCCCAGGAAGCCCAGCCCGGCAGCCATCAAAATCGTGTTCCCCATGCCCAGGGAGGCCTGGACGATCACCGGGGCCATGATATTGGGGATGATGTGGTGCCACAGGATCCGCCAGTTGCTGGCACCGGCGGCCCGGGCGGACTCCACGAAGGGCTGTTCCCGGACGACCAACACGGCCGCCCGGACCACTCGGATGAAGGAGGGAATGGTGCCAATCCCAACAGAGAGGATCACGTTACCCAGCCCGACCCCGAGGATCGCCACAAGGGACAGCGCCAGGAGGAAGCTGGGAAACGAGAGCAGGAGATCGGTCAGCCGTTGGATCAGCATGTCAACCCAGCCGCCGTAGTAGCCGGAAATGGCGCCGAGCGGCACCCCCACCACCAGCCCCACGCCCACCGCCAGCACACCCAGCATCAGCGAAAGTCGGGCGCCGAACAGGATCCGGGTGAGGATATCACGGCCCAGGTGGTCCGTGCCGAAGGGATGCGTCGCTGATGGCGACAAAAGCGACTGCGACAGGTCCTGAACAGTCGGGCTGTAACGGACCAGGAACGGCGCCGCCGCCGTTAACGCTAAGAGGAGAATCAGGATGGCGAAGCCCACTGTCGCCGGCCCCCGGCGCCGAAAGCGCTTCCAGACGTCGAGCAGACGATTGTCGTCGTCGCCGCGGAGGGCTACATGGCCATTTTTAATTCCGTCCATACGCAACCCTCTAATCGTAACGAATTCTGGGGTCCAGGAAAGCGTAGAGCAGGTCGACAGCGAGGTTCACCAGGATCACCAGGACCGCGTAGATCAGGACAATGCCCTGAACGACCGGATAGTCCCTGGCGAAGATCGAATCGAGCAGCAGCAGGCCCATGCCGGGCCATGCGAACACCGATTCAATCAGAACGGAGCCGCCGAGAAAGGTGCCAAATTGCAGGCCGATCACTGTCAGCACCGGGATGGCGGCATTCCGCAGCGCATGCTTATAGATCACTGATGCTGGGGAAAGACCCTTCGCGCGCACCGTCCGGATGTAGTCCTGCTGGAGCACCTCCAGCATGCTGGCGCGGGTCATCCGGGCGACAAGGGCAATGGAGAAGGCGGCGGCGGTCACAGCAGGCAAGATGATGCTGCCGGGCAGATCATTGCCTGCGGCCGGCAGCCACTGCAAACGCACGGCAAAGAGGATGATCAGCAGGAGACCGAGCCAATAGACAGGCATCGAAACCCCCACCAGACTACCGAAGGAAAACAGGTAGTCCAACAGGGAGTTGGGCCGTCTCGCACAGACCACGCCTACGACCACACCCACAATCGAGGCCAGAACGGTACTGATCACAGCCAGTTGCAACGTGGCGGGAAGGCGGGCCCCGATCTCCTGAAGCACGGGTTGGGACGTGCGGATCGACGTACCGGCGTCCCCGTGCGCCAAGCGTTCAAGGAACCGCACAAATTGGACGGGCACGGGTTGGTCCAACCCAAGCTGAGCACGAATGTGCGCCACTTCCGGTTCAGTGGCGTAAATCCCGGCGACGATCCGCGCCGGGTCACCGGGCAGCAGCCGCATCATGCCGAAGACGATGAATGCGGCCGCGACCGGCATGAACAGGGTGGTCAACAGCCGCTTGGATACGTATCGGGAGAGTCCGCTCACGCTACTTGGCCGGCTCGGCATACAGGGCATCGAACTTCTCATTCGGCAGATAGCCAATGTTCGTCACCTTGGCCGAGTGCACTATGGGGAACCGCTGGAGCCACAGGAAGATCCAGGGGGCGTCGTCCCACACCAACTTCTGCGCATCAGCATAGAGTTGCTGCCGCTTTGCCTGGTCCACTTCCACGTTCGCCTTGTTGACCAGGGCGTCCACCGCAGGGTTGGAATACAATGAGGTCCCGAAACCCTTCGGTGGAATGAAGTCGGTCGTGAAGTTGACCATGTGCATCGAAGCGTCCGGGAAGGAGGGCGCCGAGCCCAACAGATGCAATTGGGTCGTATTCTTGTCCGGCGGAGCGCCAATGGTCGCCACGTAGGTAGCCCAGTCCATGGTGGACAGGTTGGTCTTGATGCCGACCTTTTCCAGGTCGCCGGCGATTGCCTGGGCCGCCTGGTAGTCCTGCAGATACCGGCCCGTCGGACTGATGAACTTGAGGGTCAAGTCCTTCACGCCCGCCTGCGCCAGCAAACTCTTCGCCTTTTCCGGATCATAGGGATACGGACCGGTCTTGGCATAGCCGAAGAGACTGGGGCCCATCGGGGAATCCATCACATCACCGGCACCGAAGAGCAGGCTCTTGACGATCGCTTCCTTATTCACGGCGTAGTTCAACGCCTGGCGGACACGCTTGTCCTTCAGCGCCGGGTCCTGGTTGTTGATGCCGATGAAGATGGTCCGCGCGCTGGGGGCAAGCAACACCTTGACGTTGTTGTTCTTCTGCAAAGCGGGAACGTCCGAAATCGGCGGCGTGATGACCAGGTCCACCTGACCTGCCAGCAGCATCGTCTCACGGCTGGCGGCATCTGGCACGATGTTCATCACGACCGTGTCGTAGTATGGCTTCTTGCCCCAGTAGTCGGCAAACTTGGTGAACTTGATCTGCTTTCCCTTGGCATAGTCGGCAAAGACGTACGGGCCCGTGCCAACCGGATGCTGGTACTGGACCGCGGTATTGCCGAGTTTTGTCACCGAATCAGGGGATATAATCCCTGACGTGGTCCAGCTCAAGGCAGCGATCAGGGTCGGCGAGGGAGATTTCAGCTTCAGCACCACGGTCGCATCGTCTGGCGTGTCGATGCTTTGGATGGGCTGGTAAGGGAAGCGGGTGGGGACACGCACATCGGCGTTGAGCACCCGTTCGAGGCTGAACTTCACCGCCTTGGCGTTGAACGGGGTGCCGTCATGGAACTTGACGCCGGTCTGCAGCGCGAGGTTCACCGTCAAGCCGTCAGGCGAGACCTGCCAGCTCCTCGCGAGCCCCGGCTGCATCTTACCGTCCTTGTCCATCTTCACCAGGGTTTCCA
>JAQBPS010000099.1 GCA_028287415.1 Bacillota bacterium
GGATTTTCGTTTTGGTGGGCATCTTGAGGTCGGGAGTGGGGTGTTTCAATATATATTTTTAACACCCAAGTCCCGACCTTACAGAGGATCCCACAAGGAAAATCCATGCAGATCCGTTAAATCCGTGTAATCCGTGATAAAAATAGAAAAACTCCCGCCCATACTCCCACACCTGCTAGAGCATCGTCGCCGTCTGCGTACGGTGCGCGGGAACCGGGTAAGGGTGCCTTCCGGACATTTTTACACGGATTCCACGGATTGCACTGATCTGCACGGATTATCGTTTCGGTGTGTATCTTGAAGTCGGGACTCGGGTGTTCAAATAAATATTGTTACCACCTGAGTCCCGACCTTACAGAGGATCCCACAAGGAAAATCCATGCAAATCCGTTAAATCCGCGTAATCCGTGATAAAAATAGAAAAACTCCCGCCCTAGCCCCCACACCTGCTACAGCATCGTCCCGGCCGCCCCCGGGCGCCTCGCCACACCAAAAAAACACTCTCGCAGAAAAACTCCCCCAACAAGGAAAATATCCTCTTGATATTTGAGAGGGAGACTTTATACTATGCCTTGTATTGATTGCGGTTTTGCCAATCGGTGTCAGTGTGAAGGGTGTGAGACGGCCACGAAAGAGACGGTGGAGTTCCGCGCTGTGGCCAAGTCGTACGACGGCGTCACGATGGCCCTGGAAGGGCTTGATCTGACCGTTCGGTCCGGGGAGTTTCTGACCCTCCTCGGCCCCAGCGGGTGCGGCAAGACGACGACCCTCCGGTTGCTGGCCGGCTTTGAGGAGCCTACGGCCGGCGAGATTCGCATTGAGGGCGTCCCGGTGGGAACGCTGCCGGCCTACCGCCGGCCAGTCAACACAGTCTTTCAGCACTATGCACTGTTCCCGCACATGTCCGTCGCCGACAACGTCGCCTTCGGTCTGCGCATGCGCAAGCTCCCCGAGGCCGAGATCCGCACCCGCACCGACAAGGCACTGGCGCTCGTCCGGCTGAGCGAGCTTGGGCGCCGCCGCCCGAAGGAGCTCTCCGGCGGTCAGCAGCAGCGGGTGGCCCTGGCCCGCGCCCTGGTGCTTGAGCCAAAGGTGCTCCTGCTGGACGAGCCCCTGGGCGCCCTGGACCTCCAGCTGCGCCGCGCCATGCAGGTCGAGCTGAAGCAGCTTCAGCGCGAGCTGGGCATGACCTTCGTCTACGTCACTCACGACCAGGAAGAGGCGCTCGCCATGTCTGACCGCATCGCCGTGATGAATGGCGGGCGGCTCGAGCAGCTCGACACACCCGAGCAGGTCTACCTGCATCCCGCCACCCGGTTCGTGGCCCAGTTTCTCGGCGAGGCGAACCTCCTGGAGGGCGAGACCGATGGGGACGGCCTGCTGCACTGGGGCGGCGTCCCGGTCCGGGTCGGCGCCCCGCTTACACCCGGACACGCCGTGGTCGCGCTCCGCCCCGAGCGCGTCACCGTCTACGCTGCCGGCACGGCCCCGGCCGGCGGGCAGAACGTGGCGTCAGGGCAGGTGCTGGAACGGCTTTTTGTCGGCACGGGCACTCGCGTCGTCGCTACGATCGGCGATCACCGGCTGACCGCCCTGATGCCGCCCGGGCCGGCACCACAGCCCGGTGATGCGGTCACGGTCGCCTTCGCGCCCGAGCACTGCGTCGTGGTGGCGCCATGAAGGGTCGCGCCTCCTTCGGCTGGCTGCTGCTGAGCCCCGGCTTTCTCTGGCTGGTCGCGCTTGTGGCTGCGCCGCTGGTGCTGATGATCTTCTACAGCCTGTCTGTGAAGCTCGCGCCGGGCACCCCCTGGCCGCAGGGCTTCACCCTGGCACAGTACCGCCGGCTGATTGACGTGCTCTACCTCAGGATCTTCCTCCGCTCGATCGCACAGGCCGGCGCTGCAACAGTGCTGTCGCTCGCCCTGGGCTACCCGCTGGCGTACTACATCGCCCGGCTCCCCAAGGGGAAGCGGGAGCGGCTGCTGCTGCTCGTGATCATCCCGTTCTGGACAAACTTCCTGGTGCGCACCTACGCGTGGATGGTCCTGCTGCGGGCCCAGGGCGTCATCAACTCGCTGCTGCTCTACGTTGGGCTGATCCGGGAGCCGCTGCCCCTGCTGTACAACGAATGGGCGGTGCAGCTGGGGCTCGTCTATACGATGCTGCCGCTGATGATCCTGCCCCTGTATTCAAACCTGGAGAAGCTGGACCAGCGGCTGCTCGATGCGGCCCACGACCTGGGCGCCAGCCCTGCCGCCGCGTTCTGGCAGGTGACCTGGCCGCTGTCACGCCCGGGCGTCTTCATGGGCGGACTCCTGGTCTTCATTTCGGCGTTCGGCATGTTCATCGTGCCGGACCTGATGGGCGGCTCCCGCACGGTGATGATCGGCAACCTGATTCAGAACCAGTTCCTCGGGGCCCGCAACTGGCCCTTCGGTGCGGCCGCGGCCCTTGCCCTGACAGTGGTGGTGCTCGTGTTGGCGCTCGGCGCCGAGCGCGCCGCCAGGCTGAACGGGGGCGTGAAGCCATGAAGCGGAACTGGCTCAAAGGGTATGCCTGGGCCACCTTTGCCTTCCTCTACATCCCGATCCTGATCTTGATGGTGCTCTCCTTCAATGCGTCACGCATCAGCTCGGTATGGCAGGGGTTCACCCTGGCGTGGTACATCAAGCTGTGGAACAGCAGCCTGCTGTGGGAGGCGGTGCGCAACAGCCTGATTATCTCGGTCGCCACCGCGGTGCTGTCAACCGTCATAGGCACGCTGACGGCCCTGGCTCTGGCCCGCAACCGGCTGCCGGGCCAGATCATCATCGAGGCGCTGCTCTACCTGCCGGTGGTGCTGCCCGATATCGTACTGGGCGTTGGCGCCCTCGTCCTGTTCAGCGCCATGGGCATCAAGCTGGGGCTGACCACGCTGCTGGCGACCCATGTGGGGACGATCCTGTCGTACGTCGTCGTCGTGCTGCGGGCCAGGCTGGCCGACATGGATGAGAGCCTGGAGGAGGCGGCGGCCGACCTCGGCGCCGGCCGCTGGCAGACGCTGTGGCACGTGACGCTGCCGATTCTGGCGCCCGGCATTCTCGCGGGTGCGCTGCTCGCCTTCACGCTGTCGCTCGATGATTTCATTCTCTCGTTCTTCACGGCGGGGCCGGGCGCCACGACGCTGCCCCTGCGGGTGTACAGCATGGTCAAGACCGGCATTACGCCCGAGGTGAACGCACTCTCAACGGTCCTCCTGCTGATGACCGGCATCGCCACGGCGCTCTTTGCCAAGCTGACCGGCGATTCGGCTGAGAAGGAATCCACATAGGAAGCAATGACGACCAGCGATGCCGATCATGAGGAGGAATCACCTGTGCGCCAGTCCTTCCAGCGTCCGGCCGCCGCGCTTGCCAGCGCCATGCTGCTCGCGGCCACCCTTGCAGGCTGTGCTTCGGCTCCCAAGCCCGGTAGCGGGACGCCGTCCGTCGATCACACGAGCCATCCCGGCCACGACGGCGTCGATCCTAGCAAGCTGAGCAAGGAACTCTATGTCTTCAACTGGACCGAGTACCTGCCGGAGTCGGTGCTCAAGGAGTTCGAGCAGCAGTACGGGGTGAAGGTGAAGTACGACACCTACTCCAGCAATGAGGAGATGCACGCGAAGCTGAAGGCGGGCGGCGGCGGCTATGACCTCGTCTTCCCGTCGGACTGGATGGCGGGACTGCTGAACCGGGACGGCCTGGCGGAGAAGATCGATTTCGCCAACGTCCCGAACATGAAGAACATCGACGCCAAGTTCAAGGGTCTGCCGCATGACCCGAAGAACGAGTTCTCGGTCCCCTACATGTGGGGCACGACCGGCATCATCATCAACACGGATAAGGTGAAGCCGGAGTCGGTCACGGGGTACAAGGACTTGTGGAAGCCGGAGTTCAAGGGGAACCTGGTCATGCCGGATGACGCCCGCGAGGTGATCGGTGCGGCGCTCCGGTCGCTGGGCAAGACGCTGAACGAGAAGGACCCGCAGGTGCTGGCGCAGGCGAAGCAGAAGGTGCTGGACCTCAAGCCGAACATCAAGGTGTACAACAGTGACAGCCCCAAGGATCTGCTGCTCGGCGGCGAGGTCGTGGCAGGGGTCGTGTGGAGCGGCGAGGCGGCGCAGGTGCTGCGGCAGAGCAAGAACTTCAAGTACATCCTACCGGAAGAGGGCGTGACGATCTGGGTGGACCACATGGTGATCCCGAAGGGGGCGGCGCACAAGTATACGGCTGAGGTGTTCATGAACTTCCTCCTGGACCCGCAGATCAGCAAGCAGCTGTCGGAGGCATTCCCGTATGGGAATCCGAACCAGGAAGCGCGCAAGCTGTTGCCGGAGGAGTTCCACACGAACCCGGCGATCGAGCCGCCGGCTGAGGGGTTGAAGAAGGCGCAGTATGTTGAGGACCTGGGGGATACGGTCAACCAGGTTTATGATCAGATGTGGACCGAGATAAAGGGTTAAGTTGAGATGGGTAGGCGCCTCCGCGAGAGTGGGGGCGCCTGTTTTTTCATATTGACGCGGATTTGCAGACGGGGATGAATTTAAGAAACGCTGATTATCACATTTTTTATATTAAAGACGTCATCGCATGGTCATCCGCGTTTCTTAGAATCATCTGCGTCCGCAAATCCGTCTCAATAATAAGGCCCACAACGATAAAGGGTTGAATTGAGATGGGTGAGCGCCTCCGCAAGAGTCGGGGCGCCTGTTTTTTTATATTGACGCGGATTTGCGGACGGGGATGATTTTAAGAAACGCTGATTGATACATTTTTTATATTAAAGACGTCATCGCATGGTCATCCGCGTTTCTTAGAGTCATGTCCGTCCCGCAAATCCGCGTCAATAATAAGGCCCACAACGCTTACCCCGGTTGCGTTTGGCGCACAACGCGCTTGAATTGCATGCTGGGCTGGCCAAAGTTCAACAGCAAGGCCACGCACCGCCTGCTAGCTGCAAGGTAAGACACAGCAATCGCTCGATGTACATCGACCAGCTCACTGATCGCCTTCAGCTCGACAACGACCTTATCCTCGACCATCAGATCTAGCACGTGCTCCCCTACCAGCACCGTCTTGTAGTGGATAGGGATGTGAATCTGTCGCTCAAAGCTCAGCCCTCGCAGCTGCAGCTCATGGGCTAATGCCTCTTCATAGATACTTTCCAGAAACCCCGGCCCAAGCGCTCCATGGACCGCAAACCCCGCCCCCAGAATTTCCTTCGTAATTTCCTCATGGATCAACGTCGTCACTCGTACCCCTCCCGTTCGATTCCCTCCTATTCCCAGTACGGATAAAGGCGCGCATATGTTCGGCTCCCAACCTTCATTTTAGGCGGATAACTTGGAGACCCATGCCTCCGTATGGAAAATAATTTTATTTGTATTTGTATGTGTTAATCAGCGTTTCTTAAAATCATCTCCGTCCGCAAATCCGCGTCAATATAAAAGACCCCACCCCCACTTCTTGAGGAGGTACGCCGGCTCCCAACCTTCATTTGAGGCGGATAACTTGGAGACCCATGCTTCCGTATGAAAATAATTTTATTTGTATTTGTATGTGTTAATCAGCGTTTCTTAAAATCATCTCCGTCCGCAAATCCGCGTCAATATAAAAAACAGGCGCCCCCACTTCTCGAGGAGGTACCCCGGCTCCCGACCTTCATTTGAAGCGGATAACTTGGAGACCCATGCCTCCATATGGAAAATAATTTTATTTGTATTTGTATGTGTTAATCAGCGTTTCTTAAAATCATCTCCGTCCGCAAATCCGCGTCAATATAAAAGACCCCACTCCCACCGGTATACATACCTCCCACCTCGCCCACCCTAACATGGCTTGTCATCCAATACGTGGGAGGAAAATCAGTGGCGCATATCGATAAGATCCTGATCGGCGAGTCCCTGGTCGGCGAGGGGCCCGAGGTCGCACACGTGGAAGTGATGATCGGGCCCCGGGGCTCGCACGTGGAGCACGCCTGGGTCAGCGGCCTGGCCAGCCAGCGGGCCGGCCACACCAACCTGATGGCCCTGATCACACCAAACCTGCCCTGCCGGCCCTACACGCTGATGGTGCCGAAGGTGACCATCAAGAGCGGCGAGCAGGCGACCCTGCTGTTCGGCGCCGTGCAGACTGGCGTGGCACGGGCGGTTGCTGACGCCGTTGCCGAGGGCACGCTGCCCGGGGAGCAGGCCGAGGATCTCTATGTGATTGCCGGCATCTTCGTCCAGTGGGATGCAAAGGACAAGCAGAAGCTCCAGGAGTGGAACTACAAGGCCACCAAGGAAGCGATCGAGCGGGCGGTCGCCGGCTATCCGTCCATCAGGGAAGTGCTTGAGAAGAAGGACAAGGTGACCCACCCGCTCGCCTAGTGCCAGGTGTCGCTGATCTCTGCGGGCGTGGACCGGGGGCGCAGCAGCACCGGCTCCGACTCCGGGCCCATCAGCCAGAGCACGGCGGGAGCCGGGTAGCCGAAGTCGCTGCCAAAGTTAAGCGTGTAGGCGCCGGCACCCGTCACCGCCAGCAAGTCACCAGTGCCAACTGTGGCAGGGAGTTGCGCCGCCCGGTTGAGCACGCCCCCGGGCAGACAGAGCCCGTCGCCCACAGCTGTGTCGACGAGTGGCCCGTCGATCTGGCCAACAGGCTGCACCTCATACCGGCTGAACGGCCCCGGCACCAGGAAGTTGGTGGCGGCGTCGACCAGCAGCCAGCGCCGGCCGCTGTTCACCTTCTGGCGGATGACCCGGGTGAGGACAACGGCTGCATCGCTGACGATGAGGCGCCCCGGCTCAACCCAGAGGGTGGGCGCAATCGCACTGGCCATCCTGCGGAGGGCGCAAGCGATCGCCTGAACCCCGGTCCCGGCGCCTTCCAGGGCCGAGCGCGGCGCGAAGCCGCCCCCGAGGTCCACATAGTCGGGCGTCCAGTCGGGCACCTGGTCCACCAGCCCATGCAGGTGACGCAGCGCCGCCAGATGCAGGTGTGCGGACCGCTGTTGCGCATAGTTGTGGACATGCAGCCCTGCCAGCCGCAGATGCGGTTGTTGTAGCGCCAGCTTGATGAGCGCCAGCGCGTCGCCTGACGCCACGTCCGCCCCGAACTTCCAGCCTGCGCCCGCAAAGGGCAGCGACTGGTCGGGCATCGGCACGTGGACCCGTATGCCGATTCGCACAGGCCGGCCGTGCGACCGAGCAATCTCGTTCAGGGCGAGCAGCTCCTCGGCTGACTCGACGTGGATCGCCCGCACGCCCTCCGCGACAGCAAGGCGCAGTTCGCCGTCGGTCTTGCCGGGACCATTGAAGATGATGCGCGCCGGGGCAAATCCCGCCCGCACGGCGAGGTGAAACTCCAGCTCCGACTGCACCTCGGCGCCCAGGCCGATCTCCGCCAAGAGCCGCAGGACGGCGCCCAGGTAGCACGCCTTCACCGGGAAGAAGACCCGTGGCTCTTCCGCCGAACCCCCAAACGCGGACACGGTCGCCCGGGCATTTTCGGCAAGCCGGGCGCCTCCGTAGACCAGTAGCGGCGTGCCGTACCGGGCCGCCAGCTCCTCACACAAATGGTTATCCATATCGCTATGGGTATGAGGGGGACGATCGGTGAAGAAGCTCCTGTTCCAGCTGGATACAGACCCGATTCCCAGCGCGTTTGACATTGTGACCGCCTATGACGCCGGTGCGCACCACGTCGTCAGCTACGCGGGCATCGCCCCGGATCAGGTGCAGGGCCTGGTGCACGGCTGCATCTTTACCCGCGGCGGCGAGGATCTGCGCCACACAGCCATCTGGATCGGCGGCCGCGACATTGCCGCGGGTGAACAGGTGCTTGATGTGGTCACGAAGAGCTTCTTCGGCGACTTCCGCGTCTCGGTGATGCTCGACTCGAACGGGGCCAACACGACGGCCGCAACCGCCGTGGCACAGTTGATCCGGGCGGTCGACGTGCGGGAGGGCACGGTGGTTGTGGCCGCCGGCACCGGCCCGGTCGGCATTCGCACAGCCGGCCTGTTCGCGCGGGAGGGCGCCCGTGTGATCGTCACCTCGCCGCTGCGCGACCAGCTTGAGCGGGCGTCCGAGCTGGTGAAGGCCCGCTTTGGTGCAGAAATCGTGACCCGGTATGTTGAGAACGGGGACGTGGACGGCTACCGGACGCTCCTGGCCGACGCCCGCGTGCTCTTCGGAGCGGGGCCAGCCGGGGTGCGCCTGGTGCCCGAGACCGCCTGGCAGGAAAGCGCCGGGCTGGAGGCCGTCGTCGACCTGAATCTGGCCCCGCCATCGGGCATCGAGGGGGTTTCCACCGGTGATGCCGGCAAGGAGCGGGCCGGCAAGCGCTGCTTTGGCGCCATCGGCGTGGGCCACCCGAAGATGAAGCTCCACAAGGCCTGCATCGCCAGCCTGTTTGAGCGCAAGGACCTGGTCCTCGACATTGCGGAGATTTACGCAGCCGCCCGAGGCCTGTGAGGCCGCTGCTGGCGGGCTTCACGGTGCGGGCCCTGGCCGAATCGACGGTGCGGGCCGGCGCGCTGCCCGTGGCCGTGGACTACTTTGGCGATCGCGATCTGAAAGCGGTCTGCCCGGAGGCGCGGTCCGTCGCCCGGGCCGGACGGGCCTACGATCCACGTTGGCTGATTGACCTGGCGCAGGAGTTGACCTGGGATGCCGTGCTTTACACCGGGGGCCTGGAGAATCACCCTGGAGTCGTGGCGGAGTTCGCCCGGCGTGCGCCGCTGTTTGGGAACTCGCCGGCTGTGCTGAGGTCGGTCCGGGACTGGCGGCAGGTGAGCGCAGGCCTGGCGGAAGCGGGCTTCCGGGTGCCCATGACGCTTCCGCCTGGCGCGACGGTGCCGGAGCGTGGTTCGTGGCTGGTCAAGCCGGTCGCTGGCAGTGGCGGCGCGGGTGTCGCGGCAGCCGTCGCAGGTGATCGGCCCCGCCCTGGCAAGCTGATTCAGGAGCGACTGCCCGGCGCGCCGGGGTCGGCGCTGTTCGTGGCCGATGGGCAGCGGGCCTGCCTGCTGGGCGTGACGGAGCTGCTCACACCGATGCCGGCATTCGGGGGCAGCGCCTTTCAGTATGCTGGCAATATCCTGCTGCCTGATTCGGCGCCAGCGCTACGGGCACGGCTGGAAGCGCTGTGCCAGGCGCTCACCGCCCGCTTTGGCCTGGCGGGCGTGGGCGGCGTCGACTTCATCATGGCTGATGGCGAGCCGGTGCCGCTTGAGGTTAACCCCCGCTACACCGCCGCCATGGAGTTGCTGGAGGATGCGACCGGGTGCAACCTGTTCGCCCTGCACCTGGACGGCTGCCACGGGCGGTGGCCCGCGCCGCTGCCGCCCACGCTGCTGCCGCCCTGGCGTGGCTGCTACGGCAAGGCGATCGTCTACGGGGATCAGCCCGGTACATGGCGGTTCGACGGGGACTGGGCCGCCGAAGGCATCCGGGACGTGCCCTTTCCGGGCGATGCCGTGCTGGCCGGGCGCCCGGTGTGTACCGTTGTGGCGTCCGGCGATACCCGTGATGCGTGTCTGGCGAGGCTCGAAGCCCGGGCGAGGGCGGTGAGGGAGGCGTATGTCGATGGCGGGAATCACTGAGGTGCACCACGTCCCTTGCGTCGCTTGCGGCTGCACCACTGATGATGTCACCCTGCGGGTGGCAGCGGGGCGCATCGTGGCGGCCGAGGGCGCCTGCGCCCGGGGCGAGGCCTACTTCAAGGCCCAGAGTGCGGCGCCGGGCCACCCCGCAGCCCTGATCGCCGGACACGAGGCCCCCCTGGACAGCGCCGTGGCCGAAGCAGCCCGACTGCTCGCCGCCGCCCGCTATCCCCTCGTGTACGGCTTCACCCAGACGACCGCTGAGGCGCAACGGGTGGCGGTCCGCCTGGCCGATTTGATCGGCGCCAACATCGACACGACCGCCGGGCCTGCCCACGGCGCTGAAGCGCTCGCCCTTCAGGCCGTCGGCAGGGTGACCTGCACCCTCGGCGAGGTGAAGAACCGGGCTGACCTGGTGATCTACTGGGGCTGCAACCCCGCCGTCGAATACCCGCACCACTTCAGCCGGTACTCGCGTGCAGGCGCCGACCTGGTGCTGCCAGTTCCGGCGGGTCAGCACTTTGCGCTGCTCCAGGTGCTGCGGGCGCTGGCGCAAGGCAGGCGCGTCCACCAGCCCGCGGCCGCAGCAGCCGGCATCGACCTGGACGCGGCACGCACCCTGGTAGCGCGCATGAAGGGGGCCCGCTTCGGCATCGTCTTCTTCGGCGCCGGGCTGAGCGCCGGCCCCGGCGGCTGGGCGAACGTCGCCGCCCTGCATGCGCTGGCGGCGGACCTGCACCAGTTCACCCGCTTTTATGCCCTGGGGCTGGGCGGGGAAGGCAACGCGGTTGGCGCCGAAGGGGTACTGTCGTCGGAGACGGCCTTCCCGTTTGCGGTCAACCTGAGTCGCGGCTACCCCAGGTATGGGCCGGGCGAGTTTACCGCCAGGGAATTGCTGAGTCGGGGCGAGGCCGACCTGCTGCTGGCGGTGACAGCCGACCCGGTGGCTGAACTGGTCGGTGCGG
>JAQBPS010000105.1 GCA_028287415.1 Bacillota bacterium
GGGCTGACGTGTACCCCAAACGGGGGGGTGGGTGGGGAGGGGGTTATGCGCCCTGACCCCCTCCCACTTAGGAGGTACATCGATTGACGCAGCAGCGTGTTGTCATTACTGGCATGGGTGCGGTCACGCCCCTCGGACTGAATGTCGCCGATTTCTGGGACGGGCTCAAGGCGGGCCGTAGCGGTGTGGGCCTGATCACTCGCTTCGACACGGCCGAGTATGACACGAAGATTGGTGCTGAGGCTTGGGGCTTCAACCCGACCGATTTCCTGGACAAGAAGGAAGCCCGCCGGATGGACCGCTACACCCAGTTCGCCGTCACCGCGGCACAGATGGCGTTTGATGATGCCGGCCTGACCCGCGAGCAGCTCGACCCTGAGCGCTCCGGCGTCTACTTCGGCAGCGGCATCGGCGGCATGGAGACCTACTCCGAGGAGATGGCGACCCTGATCCACAAGGGGCCGAAGCGGGTCAGCCCTTTCATGATCCCGATGATGATCACGAACATGGCTGCAGGCTCGATCGCCATCCGCTTCAACTTGCAGGGGCCGAACATGACCACGGTGACCGCCTGCTCGTCGGCCAACAATGCGATCGGTGAGGCGCTCCTGGCCATCCGCCACGGGCGGGCCGACATGATGGTGAGCGGCGGGTCGGAGGCGTCCATCGTCCCGATCGCCGTCGCAGGGTTCAATAGCATGCAGGCTTTGTCACGACGCAACGATGAGCCCGAAAGGGCGTCTCGGCCGTTCGACACCGGGCGTGACGGCTTTGTCATGGGTGAGGGCGGCGGTGCGGTCATCCTGGAGAGCCTGGAGCACGCGCAGCGGCGGGGCGCCCGCATTTATGCGGAGCTGATCGGCTATGGTTGTGCGGCCGACGCTTACCACATGGTCCAGCCGCCCGAGAACGGCGAGGGCGGGGCCCGGGCGATGACCCGGGCGCTGCAGGATGCAGGGATCAGGCCCGATGAAGTCGGGTATATCAATGCGCATGGGACCTCAACGCCCCTGGGCGATATCGCTGAGACACGGGCGATCCGCAGCGTCTTCGGCGCCCATGCGGACAAGCTGGCGGTCTCGTCGACCAAGTCGATGCATGGCCACTTGCTGGGCGCCGCCGGGGCGGTGGAACTGATCGCATCGGTCAAGGCGATGGAGGAGGGCGTGCTGCCCCCGACGATCAACCTGGAGCAGCAGGATCCGCAGTGCGACCTGGACTATGTGCCGAACGAGGCGCGGCAGGCGCAGGTCGATGTGGCGCTGTCCAACTCCTTTGGGTTCGGCGGGCAGAACGCGACGATCATCGTGCGGCGCTATCGCTGATTTTTACGGGGGCGGGCATATGCCTGCCCCCTCTTGCACAAGGGGGGTCCATTGATGAGTGCGCATGATTGGGCGGCAGAGACGCTCGGACGCCGGTTTGAGCATGGCGATCTGCTGGTGGAGGCGCTGACGCACACCACCTATGTGAACGAGAATCCGAAGGCCAGCGCAAACGAGCGACTGGAGTTCCTCGGCGATGCGGTGGTCGGCATGGTGGTGGCGCAGCATCTGTTTGAGCGGTACCCGGACCTGCCCGAGGGCGAATTGACCAAGATTCGCGCAGCCGTGGTCTGCGAGCCTTCACTGGCGAGCCGGTCCCGGGCGATGGGGGTCGGCGAGTTGCTCCGCTTTGGCAAGGGCGAGCAGGTGAGCGGCCGCGACCGGGATTCGATTCTTGCGGATGCGTTTGAGGCGCTGGTGGGTGCGCTCTTTCTGGACGGGGGACTTGAGGTGGCCCGCAGCTTCATTCTTCGGGAACTGAGCCCGCTGGTGGGCGAGGCCCGGAGCGGGCAGGTGCGGGTGGACTACAAGACCCGGCTTCAGGAGCATCTGCAGCGGGACGGGGTGGAGGGCCCGGCCTACCGGCTCCTCGCCGAGGAGGGCCCGCCGCACAACAAGCGGTTCCAGGTGGGGGTCTTTCACCGGGGCAGCCAGCTGGGCGACGGCTGGGGGCGGAACAAGAAGGAAGCGGAGCAGGAGGCGGCCCGGCAGGCGCTGGGGTCGCTCGCGGGCGCCGACTGAGGATCGTCTGGGCATCACGAAACTCGGAGCGCCCTGCCAGCGTCTATCAGGCAGGAATGTTCGCGAGTGAGGTGACGCTGGTATGCGATCGACGCTTGCAGGAGCGCTTGCAGTGATGCTGCTTGGTGCGTCGGTGACCGGGTGCGTGCCCGGTGCGTTTCTGCCGGGGTCCGGTGGCAATGGCGGCGGTGCGGACACCCCGCCGCCAGCGAAGGCCTGCACGCCCGACGCCTCAGCGGCGCAGCTGCCCTCCGCCGTTCAAGGCGGCATTAACCTGCCCGCATTGGCGGTGGATGGGACGCCAGATCGTCCGCGCTTCGGCTACCTTGAGATCAGGCAGATTGAGACATGGGAGGGCGGCGGCCATCTCCTGACTCCCTTGTACGCCACCAGGGGCGGGGGCATGACCGTGGACACCGGCGCCTTTACCCTGGGCGGCGACCTCGTACCGGCGCCGTCCGGCTGGTACGCGTCGCATTTGCAGTTGACCGGTGTCAAACCGGACAGCGAGCAGTATCCCCCAGCCGGCATGGAAAGCGGGGGGTTCAACCTGTTCATACCGGCAGGGCAGACCGGTGAAGCGTTCCAGCTCCTACTGCGGGATGTGCTGCGGGGTGACGGCACGACCGGTGATGTAGCGTTCGCGTTCTGTCGCCAGCCGGCACCGCGGGTCACCGCTGCCTTCAAGGACGGCGATGCCTGGCGTCCGGCGACCGCTAGCGTTTCGACGGGCGGGCCGCTGGTGCTGCGCCTTGCCTTCACCAGTGACATGCTGGCGTCCACTGTGGAGCGCGCCCTGCGGGGGCCGCATGACAAGGACGGTGGCAGTATGGGCGACTGGATCACAGCGCTCAAATGGATCGATTCCCGCACGGTGGAGTTGACCGCGGCCAAGCCCGCACCCGTCATGCGTCTGAACCTGGAAGGGGCCCAGGACAAATACGGGCTGTTTGTCGCCGGCGGCGCACCCACCCTGTACGCGGGCGAGGCGCCAACCGTGATGGCTGTGGATCTGGCCTCCGGCGAGCAGCGCAGGCTGGCCGAGCTGCCGCTGGAGCCGGCGGGGGCGACCCTCTCTGTTGATGGCCGGTGGTTGCGGAACACATCGCAGAGCATCCGCGGCGGCTACAGCGCAACGCAATGGCAGCAGCAGCTGATCGACCTCACGACTGGCAAAGCGCAGCTGCTCAAGCCCGCGGACATGTCCGGGTACTGGCTGCCCTCCGGTGAGGTGCTGACGATCATGCCGGACAGTGAGCGCAAGAGCCTCGTGATGACCCGGCAGAGCGTAGCCGGCAAGGTGGAAACGACGACGCTCGCGGACGTGCCGTCGTACGACACATATGTGGGCTCCCCGGATGGCAAGTTCGTGGCCGTCCTGGCGCACTCGGGGGCGCAGTTGGCGTACCCGTACGTTGGCGCCCGCTTTCTGATCATCAGCAGCGATGGCAAGGAGCGGCGGCCCCTGACCGGAGCGGTGCAGCTGTACCGCCCGGGCCAGGATGGCGGCCTCTTCCACGAGGCTGTGTGGAGCCCTGACGGGACCCGGCTCGCGCTGACCCAGCCGACTAAGGACGGCGTATCCCTTCTGGTGGCAGACAGGGCCGCCGGCACCGTGCGCACCATCGCCGAGAGCGTGCCGGCGAGCGATGGCATTGCCACCCCGCTGACCTGGTCGCCGGATGGGAGCAAGATTCTTGTGGGGCGGGCACTGATCGATAGCGCAACGGGCAAGGTGGTGCAGCAGATCGCAGCTCTGACGAGCTACAAGCCGCGCTGGAGCAAGGATGGCGACTGGCTGCTGTTCCAGACCGAGCTGTGGGGCGAGGTGACCGCATACCATCTGCCTACGGGGAAGGGCACCAGTCTCGGCGCAGGGCTGCCCCTCGGCTGGAATGCGGACGGCAAGGCACTGCTGATTCGCTGGCCGGGTTCGGCATATCGCACGATCACCGGGCCGTGAGCGGGCCACCCCAGTGGTGCAGCTTGCTAAAGAGTTTGTTTACGGACTCTTCGCAAAAAAACTTATCGACAGCCAGAGGATATTTGATTGTCTAGTCCGAATATGGAGGTAGATACATCGCACTTTGTTTGGTCGCTCACACCGAGGAGGATGTCGCTGTGGAAGTACTTAAGGTCTCTGCTCAATCCAAGCCCAAGTCCGTGGCCGGCGCCCTGGCAGCAGTCCTGCGAGAAAGGGGAACGGCGGAGGTACAGGCCGTCGGGGCTGGTG
>JAQBPS010000134.1 GCA_028287415.1 Bacillota bacterium
CGGCTGACCGGCGATCCGGAGATCGCAGGCTACTCGGCCACGCTTCGGGACCGGTTCGTCGCCTACGGGCAGCGCTACGTGCCCGAGAAGTTCCCGCTCCAGGAGCACAAGGGCTTTATCAGCCTGACGGGCAATGTGGCCGCCGGGCCCGACGCCCGCTCCTTCGTGGGCCGGTTCCCGCACATCACCGCCGCTGAGGTCGTGACTGAGGTGCCGGATGAGACCGCCCAGGGCGATTACCTGGCGCTGTGCGCCAGAGCCCACCTGGAGGGGGACCTGGCGATTTGCGATTACCTCGTGGGTCGTGCCCAGCCCGTGGTGCGCCGCCGCTGGGAGGAGGGGGGCCGCACCTTCTGGGCCGTGGGGCGGGAGCGTCAATAAATGCGAAGGCGCCTGCCAATAGCGGCAGGCGCCTTCTCTTTTCCGATCCGTTTACATCTGGTCGTTTCCGATCCTTTATGGCCACGGATTGCGCGGCGTACACGGATTTCCGGCCCGACCTGGCCCGGACCGTGCCCCACCGCTGCTTGATCTCAAGCGTCCATTTTTTTCACCGACGCCGGATGAGTGAGGTGAAAAATCTGGATGAATTATGTCTATTTTTACCACAAACTTCCATTTCGAGCCACTCAGGTTGCCAGAGAGGGCGGTATCTGCTCTCTGGAGGACGAGATCTGCCCCCCAAAGGACGATATGACCGGCATTTGGCGGAGCAACGTCCAAATTTTTCACTTCAGTGCAGGGCGGGCGGTAATAAAACTGGACGCTCTTGCAGTTCTCCGCGCGATGCTGCCCGCGGCGGCGCCAGACCCTCGTCAGGTCAGCGGGCGATGAGAAACAAATTTGCCTGGAGTCCAAAAGCCTACACAGCGCGCTCAGCAGCGATCGCCGATGATCCTCTGGTATTCATCTTCCAGGTGGCCAAGCGGCAGCGCCGCGACCACCCGCTTGAAAAAGGTAGCGAACGGCTCCTCCGGCCGCTTGGGCATCCGATCGAAGTAGGCAAAGAGCACCACGCCAACCTTGTACACCCCGCCTTCCCGGGCGGCCAGGTAGCCCACCGGGTCCGGCACGATCCTCTGCCGCTTGCAGACCACCAGGGATGCAGCCTCTACGACGTTCTCCTCGAGGAAACCCAGTTCGGTGTCGTAGCCAAACTGTGGATCCTTGGTGGTAAATGCAGTACGGAACAGAGGGGTGTTGATCAGCGCCCGCAGCTCGGCATCTACGTCAGCGACTATGTACGGGGGATGGAACATCTCGTGGGCGGCGATCCGTAGGGTCGTTTCCGGCGCATAGCGTACATCAGAGATGAACCGCTTTCCACAGATCTTGATCCCATGTGGGGCTGCAGAGCTGCACCAAACCCGCGACGAAAGAAAAGCAGGCTGCTAAGGCAGCCTGCTTTCGTTTGGGCGATTTCGCCACTGGCGTTTCATCCATTCCATAAGCTGGTGTAACAGCAGGAGGACGGCGACACCGGCTACGACAAAACCGATGATGTGTCCGGGTGGGGTGTGATTAAACACGCGTGCGAGCCATTGCACGACCAGATTTGAGGCGAACAACCAAACGAATGTCCACGCTAAATTGAGCACGCCGAGTAAGATCAAAAAACGCGCCCGGTGTAAGCGTAATGTGGCTGTCAGCCACAGCACAACTCCGAAAGCGCCAAAGCCAACAAAGCGCACCAAGGCAAGAACGGGGAGAGCGCTCGACTGAATCCGCGGCTCCCATTTACGGCGGTGCACAGTCAGTGACGGCCAGTGCTGTTCCAGATACCCCAACAATTTAGGACCGTAGTGCCAAAATACTTGATAGCCGACGACATTACCAACACAGGTAGCAGCCCATGCGATCAGAAAAGCAATCTGTATGCTGATATAATGGCCGTGAATGGCGGCTGACAACATGGCAAAGGCCCCTTCAGAGGGAACCGCAATGCCCATGCCCTCCACGAGCAACCATGCCACGGCGAAGAAAACGTTCAACAAATCAGTGGGTCACCTCATTAGCGTGGGAAATTAAGTAATAATACTCGGCGAGTTCTGCGATTGTCTACGATGCACTCTTGTAGGTATTGGCTGTCTCGTCGAATCTCTTCGTGTTCACGGCAGGCGGTACTGTATTACTCCCTGACCTTTTCGACGTCTTACCATGGATATGGATGCGTCTCTCATGTGATTCTCACAAGGGACGCACGTAGCCTGAGTCATCTGGACGTCCTCCTTTGCACGATTGGACACCGACGTTAAAATCACCATGTGGTGGATATGGCCTCAGTTTGATTAAGGCCCGGAGCCTTCAACAGCTCCGGGCCATGCATTATTTGCGCTCCGATAACAGCCACCGCAGCGCGTCAGGCCACGACAGGCCCCATGCATGCAGATTGTGGCCGTGCCCTTCCCGCTCCAGGAAGTGCGTGGTCGCGCCTGTGCCGGCCAAACGCTGGATTAACTGGCGGGAGCCCTCGAGCGTCCCCTGCTCACCCCGCCCGAAGTTGCCATGGCTCACATAGAACCGCCCGCCCCCGGGCCACCGTTCCGCCAGCCCCAGCACCTCATCCAGCCCCGCCCCATGCCATGGCGAGTAGAGCGCCGCTCCGGTGAACAGGTCCGGGCGGCCAAGTGCCAGCTGCGCGGCCATCGAGGCCCCATTCGACCCACCTGCGACCCACCGCTGCGCCGACGGCCAGCGCTCCTCGACATATGGCACCACCTGCTCCCACACCCAGTGGCGGGCCGCAGCGTTGCGGCTCCCGCCGATCAGGTACTCC
>JAQBPS010000152.1 GCA_028287415.1 Bacillota bacterium
TTAATGAAGGTACCGCCGATATCGACGCCCGGAACCCATCCGGACGTGCCACCATATTGCGCCACTCAGCCGGCCCCCAGTTTTACGCCCGTTCAAACACCCAGCGCCCGCGCACCATCGTCCGGACCACCGCACATTGGTCATCCAGCCAGACCAGATCCGCATCCCGACCGGGCGCCAGCAGACCCTTCCGCCCCTCGGCGCCTGTGCCGGCGAGGGGCGTCGTCGTCACCATCGGCAGCACCTGCTCCAGGGGCAGCTCCAGGAACTGCATGGCGTTGCGCACGCCCCGGTCCATGGTGAGAACACTGCCGGCGAGGTTGCCGTCCCGGTTGCGGATCTGACCGTCCCTCAGGATGTGCGCCTCCCCGTAGAGCTGGTATTCGCCGTCGGGCAGGCCCGCCAGGGCCACCGCATCCGTGATGATCATCATCGCGGCCGGGCCAAGGCACCGGTAGGCCAACTGTGCGACCGCCGGGTGCACATGAACACCATCCATAATGATCTCTGACGGAATGCGGTGCAGCAGCGCCGCAGTCACGTTACCGGGTTCCCGATGGTGAATCGGCCGCATGGCGTTGAAGCAGTGCGTCACCCCACCGATACCCGCCAGGGCCGCCGCAACCGCCTCATCGTAAGTGGCGTCGGAGTGGCCCATGATCGGAACCGCCCCGCGCTCGCGACAGTAACGGATCAGGTCATGAGCGCCCGGCAGCTCCGGTGCCAGCGTGACACGCCGGACCAGGCCCCCGGCTGCGGCAAACAGCTCCGCCAGGTAGGCCACGTCGGGCGCATGCAGCGTCTCGGGGCGGAAGGCGCCACGCCTGGCCGGGTTCATGAAGGGACCCTCCAGGTGGATGCCGAGCGGCTCCGCCCCGTCCCGTGGTTCCCCCAGGGCCTGGGCCACGGACTGCAGCGCCTCCATCAGTGGCTCGCGTTCATCGCCGGCCACCGTGGGCAGCCAGGAGGTCACTCCATACTGCGCCAGCGTGGCGCCGAGCCGGTGGATCTCCTCCGGGTCCGGGTGGTTCACGTTCAGGCCGCCCGTTCCGTGCACATGCACATCCACAAAGCCCGGCACAAGGCTCATCCCTGCGGCATCGATGGACGGACCGAGCGACCGGGCAGGTGCCCCCTCGCCCAGCTCGGCGATCCGCGCTCCTTCAATCCGCACCCATCCGAGCCGGAACTGCCCGTCCGGGTGGTATACTCGTGCATTTGCGATCAGCATGAGGGCAAAAGGCGCACCGGGCGCCCCGTTCGAGCCGAATCGTACGCCGCAAGGGCCACGGCCGTGGCGGCCAGCCCATCCTCGCCGATCACCGCTGGCGCCCGGCCTTCCCGGACCGAGGCGACAAATTCGGCAACCAGCCCGAAGTCGTAATCGTCGCCCCAGTACTCGAGGCCGGCGGAACTCTTCGTATACAGCCGGCTGGCCTGACTCTCCAGATCAAGGGTAAGCAGCCCCTTCTCACCCACCAGGCGCAGGTAGGCGTCCCCCCAGACCGGGTAGTTCTCGGGATGGCACCAGGACGTATCAATGGTGCCGAAGCTGCCGCCGCTGAACTTCACCATCAGCAGGCCAAACTCGTCAATGATGTCGTCCTGGGGCAGCTTGTCCATCTCGCAGAAGACCTCCACGGGCTCCTCCACGGTGTACCACCGCATCAGGTCGAGGATGTGGACGGTGTGGTCAAAGACGGCGCCGCCGCCGGACAGGGCAGGGTCGATGAACCAGCCGCCCGGGTTGCGCCCGTGGTTCGTGCCAGTCATGGCCCGGATCTTGCCAATGTCGCCGGCCACCAGCCGCTCCTTCGTCCGCCGGGTGGGGGCGCCGAACCGGGACGGGAAGGCGATTTGCAGGTTCACCCCCGCCTTGCGGCAGACGTCGATCATTGCCTGGCCGTCCGCGACCGAGGTGGCGATCGGCTTCTCCACCATCACGTGCTTGCCTGCCTGAGCCGCCGCCTCGGTGTGCTCCCGGTGCCGGGCGTTGGCCGAGCAGATGATCACGGCGTCCAGTTCCTGCTTGAGCAGGTCCTGGTAGTCCCTGTAGTACGGGGTCCGGAAGCGGTAGGCTGCATCCATGCCCCGGCGCGGATCCTGATCCGCGATGCCGACCAGTTCAGCGCCCGGCAGACGCTGCACGCAGGAGGCGTACGAATAGGCATGCATATGTTCGAAACTGATAATACCGACCCTAGTCGTTTTCACGTCGACTCACCTCACAGTAGTACGGGCTGGCCAGTAGCAGCGGACTGAACGACGGCCAGGCCGATCCTGATCGCCTCGCGCGCCTCCTCGGGCCGGACCCGCGGGGTTTCACCGGTCTGGCAGCAGGCGATGAAGTGGCGGATCTCCTCGGCGTAACCGTCCGTGCTGTGCGGGGCTTCGGCCTGACGCCCTCCCTGCACCCACAGGTCGATGGGCGGGCGGTGGTCACCATACTCGTAGAGCCCCTGCGTGCCGGCGATCTCGTAGCGGTCCTCGAATGGGAAGCCCTCCGGTGCGTTCCAGATCGCTTCCACATGGGCGATCACGCCGCTTTTGAACTTGAGGATCGCCAGGCCATAGTCACCCTGCTCCAGCGACGGGTCAGTGACGTTGCTGGCGAAGACCCGTTGCACCGGGCCGAAGACCCAGTTCAGCCAGTCAAAGTTGTGGATCACCAGGTCGAGGAACGGGCCGCCGCTTTTGGCGTAGTCGGCAAACCAGTTGTCGACACCCCAGGTGGGGAAACTGCCGCCCAGTGTCATGCGCACGAGGCGCACCGGCCCGAGGACACCGCTCTCAACGACCTGGCGTGCCTTCTCGGCCGTGGACTCCCACCGCATGACGTGGGCGACCATAAAGGTGACGCCGGCCTGCCGGCAGGCGGCGATCATCTCATCCGCCTCCGCCATAGTCCGGGCGATGGGCTTCTCGCAAAGCACGTGCTTGCGGGCAGCTGCCGCCGCCAGGACGACCTTCCCATGCTCCGGGGTGGGGACGCAGATGTCCACCGCTTCCACCTCCGGGTCTGCCAGCAACTCTGCAACCGTAGCGTAGACCCTGGCATTCAAACTCTCGCCCAACTTCCGGGCCCGGTCGGGCCGCAAATCCGTCACGGCCACCACCTGCG
>JAQBPS010000155.1 GCA_028287415.1 Bacillota bacterium
AAGCCCTGCCCGCTGCCGATGCCCGTCCTGGAGCTGGAGGCCGCCCTGGAGCGGCGCCGGATGGTCCGAGAGTACATCTTCAAGTACCTGGAGATCGGGATCGACTACGGCGCCTGGAAGGGCCCGACGAACCCCAACGCCAGCAAGGAAGCCCAGAAGCAGTGGGTGCTGCGCAAGCCTGGCGCCCAGAAGCTGGCCGAGGCCTTCGATCTCCGCACCCGCAACCACGTCACCTACCGGGAAGTCTGCGCCGCCCGGGTCCTGATCGAATCCGAGTGCGATGTGCTCAACGGCGCCGGCGAGATTCTCGCCACCCGCACCGGCATCTGCTCCACGGACGAGCCCCGGTTCGACTACCTGCGGAAGGACACCGAGACCGCGAACTATCCGCCGGTCGTTCACAACGTCCAGGCCATGGCAGCCAAGAGGGCATTCGTAGAGGCTCTGGAAGCCGCCCTGGGGCTCGGTGGACTCTTCGCCGAGGAGGACGACACCCCTGCCCGGCAGACGGTCGAGAAGGCCCCCCGTGCCGACCAGGTGGAGGCAGCCCGCAAGGCCCTCGACGACAAGCCCGACACCTGCCGGGACTGCACCGGTCCCCTGACCGCCGGCCAGCGTGACTACAGCCTGAAACACTACGGCGCTCCGCTCTGCCCCGCTCACCAGCGGCACAGCACGGCGGCAGCCGCTTCCTAAAAGGAGGTGCGATCCATGATCACGAGCTACGTCCGCCACATGCCCGCCGAGTACCACGACGACTGCCACAACTGCGGCCAGCAGTACATCGAGGGCGAGATGATCTACTGGCATGGTCGCATCATCCACGCACGGCACCTGGCCGCCGCCTCTCACGAGGGCTGCTTCTGGGACTCCCTGAAAAACGGCCCGGCGCCGCATCTGACCTGGTGGCAAGTGGTGGCGATCGACAGCGCTATTCACGGGAAGATTCTCCCGCCGAACGACGAATGGGTGCGCCGGTTCGTGGGAGCCGTTTCCACGAACATCACTCGTCGCCCGAGGGAGATGTTCAAGGGAGACGCCGACGCCGGCCTGCGGATGGGTCCCGGCCTGCTGGAAGGCTATCGGCATGTGCTGAAGGCTCTGGGGCTGCACAAGGACCCCATTTGGCATCCGGTTGAGGCGAATGGCTGCACCAAATGGGTCAACCCCGACAGGGCGCCAAAGCTGGCCGCCATCCCCGCCCAGGCCGACTTCGCCCAGTTCTGGCGGGAGCGGCAACTCATCGCCGCCGCACATTAAGGAGGGTCAAACATGAGACAGAGACAGAGCGAGCTGAACCTGCTCCCCGCCTTCATCATGGCAGCCGTGCAGAATCACCCCGGCGCCTTCCCGGCCGAGCCCGTCGCCAGGCCCTTGATCCGCCGCACCGCCACCATCGCCAAGCTCACCCTTACGGTCCTGCTCCCGGACGGTAGCCAGGTGCAGCGGGAGGTTCAGGGCCGGGTCGAGGACGGGCAATTCGTCGCCGCCTTCGGTCTCCTGGCCGACCAGCTCACCGACCTGCTCCCCAAGGATGATCGGGAATTCACAGACCCCGCCTACCAGGTCGAGGAGGGCCCGGAGGAGATCGACCAGCGCGACGCCCGCATGCAGTGACCCGCCAAGGGCTGGCCGAGCATCCCGGCCGGGGCGCCCTGAATCGGTGCCCTCCAGTTCATGGGTGACTGCACCCCTTCATACCCCGCCCTGGCAGCTGACAGAGCGGGACCCCAGCCGCAGGAAGCGTGCGGCAACCTCAACCAACGGCCACCACCATCCACCGCCCGGACAAACCCGCCAACGGGATCCGGCTCCGACCGGGCCTCACCCGGCAATGCGAGGACGAGCGCCACGCCTGGCGCCGGCATGGGCGGCCATGGACGCCTGACCGTTGCATCGGAGCCGACCACCTTCAGACTGAGGGAGGGAAGGCCCCTGGGTCCCCGAGGCGCCGATCATTTTACTGACGCCGATAAGATGATCCGCAGCAGCAGCCACAGCCGGCGCCCCGCCGGACCACGGCCGCACGCATGGCAGAGTACCACTGGGTTAATGTGAAGTCCCGTCACCCCGACGCCTACCGGGCTGAAGGGGTCGACCACGAGGAATGCCGGGTCGAAATCATCTGGACTCTCCACCCCGGCATCAAGCAGCAGCACCGAGTGGTCGCCAGCCTCACGTATCAAGGCGGCAGTCTCTGGCGGGTCGAGAAGCGATTCATGCGACTGAACAGCGCCACACACTTCTTCTGGAGAATGAAGGGGCAGGCAGAGGATCGGCTGAGGAAACTCAATTGCGCCGATTGACCCTGCCCCGGCTCCCCTTGTAAGTATTCGACACGTTTCAACAATCTACAGGTATATCAAGAGGAATTGCCGTAAAACTTCAGCCTAGTCGTGATAGTGGATATTGTAAGGGAGGTGACACGGGATGTTGGAGCGCATCAAGGCGATGGAGGCCGCTGGACAGTGGGCGGAGATCCGCCGCACGGCCGCCGACCTGGTTGAAGGGCTCATGGGTGATGACCTGTCCCGTGCCTACCTCGCCACGTCGAAGGCATTCGAGCAGACCGCTATCTGCCCCGATGACTACCGGGCCGCCCTCGCTCATGCGAAGAGGGCCGCCGCTGCCGCCGCACCTGGCGGGCTGCTGCACACGTGGGCCCTCCACAGGGTTGCATCCTACCTTGCTGACTTCGGGGACTACCGAGGGGCCGAGAGGGCCGCTACGGCCTTCCTGGACGCCCTACCGAGGCACCCGCAGGCCGAGACCGCGGCGCCATGGGTTTACTTCCACCTGGGCGTTGTCCGGTCCCATCAGGGGCACCACGACCAGGCCGTCGCCCTCCTTCGCAAGGCGATCGCCGCCAACGCCGGCGAGATCAGCGAGCGGGCGCAACTGCACCTGGCCTGGACCCTTGCCGAGAGTGGCCGGGTGCTCGAAGCATTCGAGGCGCTGCCCAGCTCCCTCGTGCATGTCTCCCAGGGGCACCTGAATGCCGCCTGCGCCGTCGTCTTTGCAGCGGCGGGCGACTGGCAGGGCGCCCGGATTCACGCCATGGCCGCCCTGCGGGCCAGGACTGCGGGCGAGTGGCGCATCTTTGACACAGTTGAGGCTGCCGAGATGGCGACAGTGTTACAGCGGGCCGCTACCTATGCGGGCAACTCAGCACTCGCTGCCTCTTGGCATAACCATAGCGCCGCCATTCTTGCCGGATGGGTGGATGGGACATTTAGCGCCCTCCTCCCAAGTCTCCCGCAAGGAGGAGGTGCATTCCTTGAGGAAGCGGCTTCTCACAGTGGTCCTGCTGGTGCTAAGCGTTGTGGTCTTCGGGGCGCTGTCGGCTAACGCCGGCCCCGGTGGTGGTAGCGGTCCCAACCCTACCGCCACGCCCACGCCGACCAAGTAGGAACCTGGCCCAGGCGATTACGCGAGTAATCACCGAAACGCCAAAAGCCGG
>JAQBPS010000169.1 GCA_028287415.1 Bacillota bacterium
GTCGGGCGCGTCCCCGGCGATGACGCCCTGGCGTTCTGCCGGGGGCTGGAGCGCTTCCCCGGCATTCGCCTCACCGGGGTCATGGCCCACGCCGGCCCCACCTGGAAGGCGGGTTCGGAGGCCGAACTGCTGGCCTTCGCTCAGCAAGAGGCGGCGGCTATGGTAGAGGTGGCGCGGGGCCTGGGGCGCCCGGACCTCGAGGTGAGTGTCGGCGCCACCCCAATCGCTCATCTGGTAGGCGCCACTCCGGGCGTCACCGAGAGCCGCCCGGGTACCTATATTTTCGGCGACCGCAACCTGATGGGCCTGGGGCTCGCCACCGAAGCGGACTGCGCCATGCGGGTCCTGACAACCGTGGTCAGCCACCCGGTGCCGGACCGGGCGGTGGTGGATGCCGGCTCCAAGTCGCTCGCCATGGACCCCCATCGGGATGGCGGTCACGGGCACGTGGTCGGGCTGCCCACCGTGACGGTCGCGCGGCTGAGCGAGGAGCACGGCGTGCTTGAACTGCCGGCTGGCACGGGCCTGCGGGTCGGGGACCGGCTCGAGATCATCCCGAATCACGTCTGCCCCGCCGTCAACCTGTTTGACCGGGTGTACGGGGTGCGCAACGGCCGGGTTGAGCGGGAGATCCGGGTGGATGGCCGGGGCCGGAACTACTAACAAAGCACAACCAGATTGATCGTGAAACTTACTTTGGTAAAGTTGTTTGCATAAGTCGCCGCCTAGACCGAAAGCTTTGGTGGCAGACTACATGCGGACGTCAGGAGGTGACCCGGACATGACCACCGATCGCAGGCCGGTCGCATTGATTGTGCTGGATGGTTGGGGACTCAATCCCAACCCCCGGGCAAATGCGGTGGCGATCGCCAGACATCCGAACTACGACCGTTATATGGCGAAGTATCCGCATACGAAGCTGACGGCTTGTGGCGAGGCAGTGGGGCTGCTCCCCGGGCAAATGGGGGATTCCAACGTCGGTCATCTGAACCTCGGCGCCGGGCGCGTCGTCTACCAGACACTGGTGCGCATCTACCGGGCGATCAAAGACCGCTCCTTCTTTGCACTGCCCGCCTGGCAGCTGGCGCTGGACAGGGCGAAGGCGGGCGGGGCGCTGCACATCATGGGGCTGGTCTCCGATGGCGGCGTGCACAGCCACATCGACCACCTCTTCGCCCTGATCGACGTGGCAAAGGCGGCTGGTGTGCCCAAGCTCTTCATCCACGTCTTCCTGGATGGCCGCGACGTGCCGCCGAAGTCCGCCCTGGGCTACCTCGAGCGCCTGGAGACGAAGCTCTCCCAGGTCGGCCTCGGGCAGATTGCCACCGTGGGGGGGCGTTACTACGCCATGGACCGCGACAAGCGCTGGGAGCGGACCGAGAAGGCGTTCCTGGCCCTGACCCAGGGCGTTGGTGAGCGCGCCGCATCGGCCGCGGCAGCTGTGGGCAATGCTTACAAGCGGGACGAGACGGATGAGTTTGTCCTGCCGACCGTCATCGAGGGCGTCAATGGTCAGATGAAGCCCGAGCACGGCGTGATCTTCTTCAACTTCCGGCCGGACCGGGCCCGCCAGATCACCCGGGCCCTCTGCGAGACCGCTTTTGACGGTTTCAAGCGGCCGGAGGGCTACACGCCGATCTCGCTCGTGAGCATGACCCAGTATGACCAGAAGTTCGAGGATATCCCTGTGGCCTTCGCCCCGCAATACGTGCAGATGCCGATGGGCCAGGTCGTCTCCGAAGCAGGACTGCGGCAGCTGCGCATCGCGGAGACGGAGAAGTACCCCCATGTCAGCTACTTCTTCAACGGCGGCGAGGAGAAGCAGTTCCCGGGCGAGGAGCGGGTGATGATCCCCTCCCCGAAGGTGGCGACTTACGACCTGAAGCCGGAGATGAGCGCCTACGGCATCGCTGCGGAAGCGGTGAAGTGGATCGAGCAGGATAAGCTTGACTTTATGGTGCTGAACTTCGCCAATTCGGACATGGTCGGCCACACCGGCGTGCTCGCGGCGGCGGTCAAGGCCGTCGAGGCCGTGGACGAGTGCCTGGGTCAGGTGATTGACGCACTGCTGGCCAAGGGCGGTGCGGCACTGGTCCTGGCAGACCACGGCAACTCCGACCAGATGATCGACTACGAGACAGGTGCGCCGCACACGAATCACACGCTGCACCCGGTTCCCTGCATCCTGATCGATGACACCCGCCTGAACGTGAAGCTGATTGATGGCGGCGTGCTGGCGAATGCGGCGCCGACGCTGCTCGAAGTGATGGGCCTGCCGAAGCCGGCGGTAATGGACGAGGATAGCCTGATGGCCAAGGAGCCAGGCCCGGAAGCTGAATCCTGCAAAAGGAGCGATGCGATATGACGACAATTCTGAGGGTCCACGGCCGTGAGATTCTCGACTCCCGCGGTAATCCCACAGTTGAGGTCGAGGTGGAACTGGACAGCGGCGTGACGGGGCGGGCAGCGGTGCCCTCCGGCGCCTCGACCGGCGTCCACGAGGCGGTTGAGCTGCGCGACAACGACAGCAGCCGATACATGGGCAAGGGCGTCATGAAGGCGGTTGCGAACGTCAATGAAGCGATTGCCGGCGAACTGGTGGGCATGGACGCGCTGGAGCAGGTGGCGATTGACCGGGCGCTGATCGCCCTGGATAAGACGCCAAACAAGGCCGGGCTGGGGGCGAACGCCATTCTGGGCGCGTCGCTGGCGGTGGCGAAGGCGGCCGCAGCCACGCTGGAGTTGCCGCTCTACCGCTACATAGGCGGTATTGCCGGGCGGACCCTGCCGGTGCCGATGATGAACATCATCAACGGCGGTGCCCACGCGGACAACAACGTCGATATGCAGGAGTTCATGATTTTCCCGGCGGGCGCCCTGACCTTTGCCGACTCGCTGCGGATGGGTACTGAGGTGTTCCACAACCTGAAGAGCGTGCTCAAGCGCAAGGGCCACAACACCGCCGTGGGCGATGAGGGCGGCTTCGCGCCGAACCTGAAGTCCAACGAGGAAGCGGTCACCGTCATCCTTGAGGCGATTGAGAAGGCGGGCTACAAGGCGGGGCGGGATCTCTTCATCTGCATGGATGTCGCCTCGAGCGAGTTCTACAAGGACGGCAAGTACGTGCTCGCGGGCGAGGGCGGCAAGACCTTCACCAGCGACCAGCTGATCGAGCTGTGGGAGAACTGGACGCGGCAGTACCCGATCGTGTCGATCGAGGACGGGGTCGCGGAGGACGACTGGGATGGCTGGAAGCAGCTGACCGCCCGCCTCGGCGGCCGGGTACAGCTGGTTGGCGACGACTTCTTCGTGACGAACACGGAGCGCCTCGCCCGGGGCATCAAGGAGGGCGCCGCCAACGCGATGCTGGTCAAGGTGAACCAGATCGGCACGCTGACGGAGACGCTCGAGGCGGTTGCGATGGCGCACGCAGCGGGGTATACAAGCGTCATGTCCCACCGGTCCGGCGAGACGGAGGATGTGACGATTGCGGACCTGGCGGTGGCGCTGAACTGCGGCCAGATCAAGACCGGTGCCCCCTCCCGGACGGACCGGGTGGCCAAGTACAACCAGCTGCTGCGGATCGAGGAGGAGCTGGGCGACGCGGCCATATTCCGAGGCCTGAAGGTGATCAAGAATAACCACGCCGTGCCCAAGCCTGCGCCTGCGGGGCCCGACGCGGCGCACATCGCCCCGTCCGACCGGTCGCCGACGGACGAGCAGATGCCGACTGTGCCCCACGGGCACTGATATATGTTAGAGGCCAGGGAGCGGGAGATAAGCCCCCGGTCCCTGGCCTTTTCCGATCCTTTTATGGCCGCGGAGTCCGCGGATGGCGCGGCTTGGGTACTCAAATAAAAATATATAATTAAACACGCAAGTCCCGACCTTGAGGCGCCCGCGCTAAGGTAAAAATCGACTTGGGCTCCGGACATCTGAGAAATCCGCGGACTCCGCGGCCATATAAAAAAGCCTGCGCAGCACGCCAATACGGCCCCCTTTCCCTTTTAGGTATCACGTGGTACAATCGGAAGGCTGGAAACGCGCGTGGATAAAACGAGGGGGGGTGAAGGGACATGTGGAATACCGTTTTGACCGTGATTCA
>JAQBPS010000170.1 GCA_028287415.1 Bacillota bacterium
ACTTGGTCGTACAGGTGAAGACCGGCGGGCGCCCCGCCGCCACCAGCTCCCGCGCCGCCCGCAGGGCGAGCGAGGTCTTCCCCCCGCCCCCCGTGAAAGCGACCACGTCGCCGGGGCAGATCCCCAGCGCCTGCCACAGCAGCACAGGCACCCCCCTTGGTCAGCGAAACTGCTCGTGGAGGCCGGTCGCGTTGATTGTGCGGTCAGCTACAGGCTCGACCGCATCTCTCGCGAGCTGGTCGATACGGTGACGCTGGTTCGCCAGGAGTGGGCCGGCAAGTGCATCTACCGCTCCCCTACGGAGGGCTTTGACACGTCGCAGGATTCGCCCACAGGTGGTTTGATCTTCAACATTCTCGCCTCGTTGGCGGAGTTCGAGCGTGCGGTGATCCGTGATCGCACATGGGCAGGTAGCCTTCGCCGCATGACGGAAGGTATGTACATATCAGGCACGGTGCCGTACGGCGATGAACGGGCGGGAAAGGGGCAGCTGGCGATCAAGCGGGGCGAGGCAGAGACGGTCGCTCGGATCTTCGACATGGCCCTGAGGAACGTCACGTCCTCGGCCTCGACGATCTCCAGACATCTGAACGACGAGGGGATCCCGGGGCCGACGGGCAACAAGTGCTGGAACTCTGCTGTCGAGCGAATCCTCCGCAGCCCGCTCTATGCCGGGACGGTGGTCTATGGGAAGCGCAGCATGCCTAACTCTTTGCCCGGTGGGATGGGCAGTACGAACTGCACGGAGACACCCTGGCCGAGGTCGAGAACGCTGTCCCAGCGATCCGCGAACGAACTCTTCGCAAAGGTCAACTCCATTCTGGCTCAACGGAAGGGCGCCAAGCCTCAAAGCACCAGCCGGGCAATTGCAGACTACTTGCTCACCACGATCGGCACGTGCAAGTGTGGCGCCCCACTCAGGGGTGTGAAAGACCGTCATGGGCACGTGTACTATCGGTGCCAGCACAAACAGAAAGGCCTAGGTTGCCCAGTCAATGCTGTGGCATTTCGGGGCGCCCCGGTGGAGGAGCAGCTCGTTGCTGAGTTGATCGCGCGGTTCGGGGGCACACGCCGGGAGGAAGCGATCAGGGTGCTCCGAGACCGCCACGCCGCTAACAGTCGTAAGACCGAACTCGAGTTGCCCATTAAGGAGAAGGAGCAGCGCACGGCACAGGTTGTCGTCGACCTGGCCCGCCTGCGCCGGAAGGCGAGGCAGGGCGAGCTGAAGGCGAGCACCTACGAAGACTTCAAAACCGACGCGGCGGCCGAAATGCAGGAGCTGGAGGAAGACCTTCGCGAACTCCAGGTTCAGCACGCTACCACCGGCACAGACACGGCTGTGTTGGAGCGTCTGGAGCAGGTCATCAACGCTGTGGACACGTGGGACGCGCTTTGCCTAAGGAAATGCTCCGGGCACTGTGTGATCGGCTGACTGTGCTTTACAAGGGCAAGCACCAGGAGATCGAAGCCGGTCTGCACTGGGTTGGTTGACCTTCGGCATAGGCTACAACAACGTCATGCGTAAACACCCTCGGGGCTGGATGCCCCGAGGGTGTTTACGCGGTAGTCCTAGGACTATGGTCTCATCTTCACTGTACACCGAAACTTTAATAACAGTGTAAAACGTCTTATTTGCGCATCAAAGCTCGCAAACAAGAGCCCCTGAATAAAGGGGATATCTAGGCGTTTTGATGAATGCGGGTCATAGGAATCCCCCCAAGACGCCAGTTTGCGAGGCCGTCGTTTTGGAGGGATGCAGACCCCGGCTTTGCTGTGCGGCAAATTCGGGTTGCTATTCACAAAGTAGCATCCCGACCGCCCCGCTGTAAAGCAAAACAACACGTGGGGTGATGCCATTGACGAGTTGCGTCTAGCGCTTTGAATGGGTGTCTATCGATCGAAGCCGCGAATCAAGCGGCGCACTAATTAAGGAGGGAAGAATCCGTGGACCTTCGGAAAGCCTGCACTGCGTCAGCGTTGGCTCTGTTAACTGCCGTCACCATGTCCTCCCCGGCTGCAGCTATCGTGTCTCAGAAACAACTGAACGTTCCTAATGTGATGCAGCTTGGAAACGAATGGTGTTGGGCCGCCAATAGCGTGACCATCCTGCGTTACTACGGTATCAATCAGAGCCAGTGCGGATTCGTGGCCTATGCCAAGAGCGGAACACTGAATTGAGGCTTGCGATGATGTGGGAGGCTGGGCAAGTGAGTCTCGGACCGGCTTAAATTACTTCGGAGTTACCAGTACACAGTACACTGGGACGCTCTCGTACGGCACGATCAAGACGGAGATTAACAGCAGCCGCCCCATCTATGCTGAGATTGCTTGGCTTGGTCCGAACGATGCGGTCACTGGTCGGCATGTGCAGACCATCGACGGGTACTACAACGACACCAACTACGGTGTCACCGACGTAACCTACGTAGAATCAACTCAGAACCAGCATTACTCCGAGGACTACAACTTTTTCACGTATGACGCTGGACCTGCGGGGCGCAAGTGGGAAGCTGGGCTGTGGAAGTTTGCGAAGAAACCTTAGGAAAGGGGACTGACCATGAGGGTTTTAAATGTTATTACGGTGACAGCGCTGGTCATCTTGTGCATGTCCGGGGGAGCATTCGCTGCCAGTGGTTCGGACGCGGCTCACACCGGGGCTGAACAAGCTCTGCGCACCTACAAAGGAATGCCGATGTGGGACCAGTTCAACTTCAACTCTGCTGATGAGCTCAACAGCGCTGTGGTTGGCGACGGGGTGCCAGTGTTCGCGTTCGATGCCACGAAGCTAGCCGCTGACGCGTCCACACTGGAGAGTGCGATGAACGATGCCAACATGGTGGAGTTCATGGTAAAGGGCAACAATCGGGACGTAACCCGCCTGACAGTCCGGAAAACCGACGCCGGGTATGTACGATATCGCTTCGGTGGTTCCGCTCCACGCCTCGCCCAGGGTTTGGCATCCCTGCCGGCGTCCGCTAAACCGGATGTCAGATTGGTGCTTATGGGTGCGGCAGAGTTTCTCTACGTGCGACTTCCAAACCAGGAGTTGTTGATCGCAATCAATAATGTGTCAGTTGGTGGCATCCCCAACTTCAAAGTACTTACCGGTACAAAGGCACTTACGATGCTCAGTGAACTAGCCAAGGGAATGATGAAGGACGGCGCCGTGCCAGGTGGTGGACTCGGTGCAACGGCGCCTCAGCAAAGGGCGGCGACGTCGCCTTGGGCAGCGCCATCACTTGTAACGACGATCTTTGCTAGTGGTGGCCTTTACTACTACCGCATCCGCCGGAACCGGTCCGCTGTGTAGTCCGGACACTGCCCGGTCACCATGAAACCCCACACAGGAGTATAGCGTCTTTATCGGCAGGAGGTGTCGGAGGTGAAAGCGTGGGTGTTCGTTCTCATTCTCGCAGTGGCCGGCTGTACGGGGACTACAGGTTGTGGCAAATCGATGGGGCAGGAGGAGCCATCACATATCAGCACCGAACAGCGGATGTTTGCTGACTTCGGTTGGCGTGCCATGGGAAAGCCAATAGCGGTTGGGGACGTGCTTCCTGCCGACTTCAAGCTACGCCCCGGTCAGTTCCCGTGGCCTGTCTATCTTGATCTGTCCAAGGACGCCGGCCTCGACTTCACTCACCTTGCAGGAGCGAAGGTAACGATGCTGCGCTTCAAGATCGAAGATGCTCAGGGCGACCGGCTTAAGGAGATTCGTCAGCGGTATGTGCTGTGGGGAGTTGCGCTGCTTGATTCGGAGCAAAAGATGGTCGGAGCGTGGTTAACCTACACCGACAAGCAGGGCAACTTTCAGCCAGGGATCCCCGGGTTCTCCTTGCGGGGGAAAACCCTTAATCAGGTGACCGGACTTACGTGGCCAGAGTATGCCGAGAAACGCTCGGGCGACTAGTCCGTTAACTTCCTCTGGTCGTCGGTGAGCGGCGAACGGCCAAGGGTGAGAAGCAGGCGATTAAAGTCGACCTGCACCAATTGGTTGACGTGGACAAACCCTCAGGTGTGGCACCTGGGGGTTTGTCGTGGGCTCGAAAGGGACCGCCCGATGGCGGCTGTGGTTCCCGTGCCGCCCGGACCGGCTGACCACCGACCGGCTCGTATAAAACGCGCCGTAGAGGTTCACCTTTACGATTACGTCCCACTCAGCCGGGGTGATCTCCTCGCTCGGCTTGTGCACTTGGCCTTACACGCCGCCGGCCACGTTGACCAGCATCTGGACCCCGCTTTCGGCAGCGGCACGGACGACAAATAAACCGTCTACAATACTTCATTTCTATGACCCATCGTCTCATAAAATCCCGGGAGCAGTTGCCTGCTCCCGGGCTTTGCTGCAATGGGCCTCGGGCCATCGCCCATTTCGTCACACGTTACGAAGATCGTCACGGGAATCGACATCGCCGAAGCAGGATGGATCCGGGAAGCTGACCAGCAGCATCTCCTGCTGATGGCGCCTGACGACCGATCTGCCGCCCTCGTCGCCCCGGGCCTCCGTCAGCTCACGAACCAGGCTGCGATCGAACAGGACCGGATTGCGCCGCAGGCCCCCGGCCTCGGGCGCCACGACCGGCGCCCCGCTCCGGGCATGCGCCCGCACCAATTCCGTCAGGACTTCAGCGGGCAGCCGGGGCATGTCGCCCAGGCAGACCAGGACGGCCGCGAGGTTGCCCACCGCCGGATCGCCCACCGCCCCCAGTCCCGCCCGCAGCGTAGTGGACATGCCCTCCTGCCAGTCGGGGTTGGGGATCACCCGCACCGGGTACCGGGCCAGGCGCGCCGCCAGTTCCGCATGGTAAGCGCCGGTCACCACCACGACCTCGGCGAGCCCCGCCCGCAGCGGCGCCCGCAGTGATGCTTCAAGCACGGTCACATCGCCCCACGGGTGCACCAGCTTGTTGCTACCGAACCGGCGACCAGCGCCGCCCGCCAGCACTACCACTGCGACCGTGCCCACGACATCCCGCACGGGCTGATCAGACCGGGGAGCCGCCAGCACCACCCGCCCGACCCCGGCTCCGCACAGCAGCCCTGCCGTTTCCCGCAACCCTGCACAAACGCCGGGCAGATCAGCCTGGCCCAGCACCGGCACGACCCGCGCCTCGGCTGGAGCGCCCCGCGTGCAAGCCGCCAGCGCCGCGGCGACCACCGCCGGCGTGACAACGCTGCCTTCCGTCACCCCCGCCGCTGCCGCCACCAGAGCAGGTCGATGAACGTGCTCTCCGTCCAGAAGCTGACCGAGCACTCCCGCCCCCGCCACCGGCACGACCAGGTCAGCACACGGTGGAATCACCGGCTCGTGCGCCGCGGGCGCCTTGAGCGGCCGTCCCGCGCTCCCATCCGCCTCCACGAGGATCACGGTAGCCCCAAGCCGCTCACGCAGCAAGGCCACATCCGCCACCGAAACCCCAATCAGCTTGCCGGTTGCCTCATCGAAACGGGCGCCCAGGCAAACCGGTCGCCCCGCAGCAAGCTCGGCAGAAACCAAGCG
>JAQBPS010000194.1 GCA_028287415.1 Bacillota bacterium
GACGAAGATCGCCGGGGCGCGGTCAGCCAGCTGGCGCCAGGCCGCGTATTCGACCCCCAGGGCATCCGCCCACAGGTGGCGAAAAAGCCCGTCTCCGGACAGCGCACCTTGCTCGATCTCTGAGGCGAGGTCCTTCGGCCCCCGGGTGGCCTGACGCAGGAAGCACACGCCGCTGTCGGGGACAATGTCGGCGCACAGGGGTGCAAAGGTGGGGCGCTCCACAAAAACCACGCGATCGGCCGCGTCACTGTCGCACAGGTACCGGAGCGTCGCTTTGGTCCGCTCGTACTGCTCCCGATGATGGGAAGGGCAGGGAAACTCCTGCAAGGCTTCCAGGGACCGTTCCAGCGTCTCGGTCACGATTGTGGTCGTGTCCATGGTCATCCCCCCTGTGGCATTGGTATTAGATCTGCCGCACCGCCTCTGCTGCGAAGATCGCCGGCGCCCCGCCAGTATGGACGAACACCACGCGTTCGCCGCGCCGTATGATGCCCTGGCGTATGTAGTCGAGCACGCCGGCCATGGCCTTGCCTGTGTAGACATGATCGAGCACCACGCCCTCCAGGCGGGCGAGCAGACTGATCGCCGCCAGGCCGGCGGGGCTGGCTTTGCCGTAGCGGGGTGCCAGGTACCGGTCATCGATCTCCAGGGGCGGTGGCTCAGGCAAAGTGAGCGCCAGCAGCCGGGCCGCCCCCGTCACCAGTTCACGGGTGACGGGCTCCAGCCACGTCGCCGGTTGCCAGACCGAGAAGGCCTGGATGCGTGGGGCGGGGGCTGCGGCTGCGGCTGCGGCTCCGGCTGCGGCTGCGGCTCCGGCTGCGGCTGGCCTGCCGGCGCTCGCGGCGGCACGTAGTGCGCCCAGCACCAGCCCGGCGTGTGTCCCACCAGTCCCTGTCGCACAGCAAAGCCAATCCGCCCCGGGCGCTGATGCGGCGATCTCCTCATAACATTCGCAGGAACCCAGCGTTCCCAGGGGTGTCGAGCCGCCAATTGGCACAACATATGGCTGGCCCCCCGCCGCCTCGATCGCCGCGGCGGCCTCCGCCAGGCACCGCGCCTGGTCAAGTTCAGTCACCGCCCCCGGAAACCGCACCTCGGCGCCAAACAGCTGGTCGAGCAGCAGGTTGCCCTCACGGGAGCCAGGCTCCCGCCCGGCGAGCACGAGCACGCATGCCAGCCCCAGCCTGGCGGCGGCGGCGGCCGTCGCCCGTGCGTGGTTCGACTGCGGCCCCCCGGTGGTCAGCACATGGGTGGCCCCGTTCGCCAGCGCCTCGCCCAGCAGGAACTCCAGCTTCCGCACCTTGTTGCCGCCCAGGCCGATATCCCCGCTCAGATCCTCGCGCTTGAGCCAGAAGTCGACACCGGTCTCGCTACTCAGCCGTGGCAGGTACTGGAGGGGCGTCGGCGTCAGGGCGAGCGCGGCTCGGGGCCATTTGTGGCTGGTCATGGCGTGTGCCTCCTCAGTGGCCCATCTGATCCGCTTGTCACTGGCTCAACTCTACCATGTAAGCGCATAAAAAAGGGGCGGACCAGCGTGGTCCCGCCCTGTTTGCTTAAGCCAACACCCTGCGGACAAGCACCGAGCGGAATCCCTCAATCACCCCTTCATCGATGCCGCACACAAGCGCCAGACGCCCCTCCAGGGCGAACAAATTCACCTGGTCCCCGCGCAGGATGGCGACCACATTGCCGCTGCGATCGACCAGCCGGTGCGTGCCGCGCTGGATAAAGCCGATCGCCTCAGCCCGCCGGATCAAACCCGTCAGACAGATCATGCGGGCAACCTCCCCCCATTGGCAACATATGTGAACGCCCAAAAGACTGATATGGCACAGGTATTGAATGAGTTGTGGAGAATTGTCAATGAATTAATCAGAACTGGAGGTGTGGGTGATGGCGTCATTCGAGCGAATCCTGGTGGCCAATCGGGGTGAGATTGCAATCCGGGTGTTCCGTGCTTGTACAGAGTTGGGCAAGCAGACGGTGGCGATCTACAGTGACGAGGACAGCCTGTCGCTGCACCGCTACAAGGCTGATGAAGCCTACCTGATCGGCGAGGGGAAGGGGCCGATCGAGGCCTACCTGGACATCGAGGGGATCGTGGCGCTTGCGGTCCGCCAGCGGGTGGATGCGATCCACCCCGGCTATGGCTTCCTCTCCGAGAACGCTGAATTCGCCCGGCTCTGTGAGGCGCGTGGCATCGCCTTCATCGGTCCCCGCCCCGAGCACCTGGAGATGTTCGGGGACAAGGTGGCGGCCCGCCGCATGGCGATCGATGCCGGACTGCCCGTGCCGCCCGGCACGCCCTCCCCGGTCGCCTCGGCGGAGGAGGCGGTCGCATTCGCGGATGAGACCGGCTACCCGCTCATCGTCAAGGCCGTCTCCGGCGGCGGCGGGCGCGGCATGCGGGTGGTGCGCGATCGGGCGGAACTGGTCAGCGCCCTGGAGCGGGCCGGGTCGGAAGCCCGGGCGGCATTCGGCGACGCCTCCGTCTACCTCGAGAAGTACATCACGAATCCCCGGCATATCGAGGTGCAGGTGATCGCCGACAGCCACGGCAGCGTCGTCCACCTGTTTGAGCGGGATTGCTCCGTGCAGCGGCGCCACCAGAAGGTGGTCGAAATTGCGCCGTCGCTCGCCCTGACCGATCCGCTTCGCCAGGAGGTCTGCGATGCGGCAGTGCGCCTGCTCGCACGGGCCGGCTACGTGAACGCCGGGACGGTCGAATTCCTGGTCGATGGCGATGGCCAGTACTACTTCATGGAAGTCAACCCCCGCGTCCAGGTGGAGCACACGATCACGGAGATGGTGACCGGGCTCGATATCGTCCAGGCCCAGATTCGCATCGCCGAGGGCGCCCCCCTGGCCGATGCGCTTGGCGTGCCGACCCAGGCCCAGATCGAGCGCCGTGGCTACGCCATTCAGTGCCGGGTGACCACGGAGGACCCCGGCAACGACTTCATGCCCGACACGGGGCGCATCCTGGCCTATCGCTCCGGTGGCGGGTTCGGCGTCCGGCTGGATGCGGGCAACGCTTTCTCGGGTGCCCACGTCAGCCCGCACTATGACTCCATGCTGGTGAAGGCGTGCACCTGGGCGGTCACCTTTGACGGTGCCGCCGCCAAGATGCTGCGGGTACTGAAGGAGTTCCGGATCCGCGGCGTCAAGACCAACATCCCCTTCCTCGAGAACGTGGTGCAGCACCCCCGATTCCTGGCGGGCGAGGTGGACACAGCTTTCCTGACCGACTGTCCGGAGCTGTTTGAGTTCCCGCCCCGGCGGGACCGCGGCACCAAGCTCCTGAAGTACATCGGCCATGTCCTCGTCAACGGTGGGCCCGGGGTGCCGGTCGGCGCGAGCCGGCCGGAGCTGCTGCGCA
>JAQBPS010000196.1 GCA_028287415.1 Bacillota bacterium
GAACGAGCCGTCACGCACCAGCTGGGTGCTGCGGGCGACCGTGGGCAGGGCTGGCGTCGTCGCCTGGGATACGCTTGTGGCCAGGACTGATGACACGGGGTTCCCACGCCGGGTGCCCGGTGTGCAGAGCCCGTGCGGCAAGGCCGGCTCAAAGGAGATTGCCCTATGCACAGCCGATTGAAGCAGTTACGGCTCGGGTTCGGCGTTGATCAGGCGGCTATGGCCACCCTGCTGGGCGTGACACCGCTGGAGTGGGGCGGCTGGGAGGCGGGGGCGGCCCTGCCATCTGCCGAGGCGACAGCGGCCATGGCCAGCCGCCTGGGCCTCTCCACGGACTGGTTGCGCGGGGCCGCCGTGCCCATGTGGGGCGAGCGGCTTCTGGCGGTGCGTGAGTCGGTGGACCAGCGGCTGCGCAAGCTGTCCGGCATGCAGTTGATCACGGTTGTAAGCGCGACAACGGGTGAGCGGATCGCCTACGTGCTCAGGCTGCTACAGGAGGCGGCGCCGGATCTGTTTACCCCGGCGTATATCGCCGGGTGGCTGGGCCTCTCCATGGGCAGCACCGAGTTGCTGCTGAAAGACGCGCTCGATCCCGGCACGCCGGTCGTCATGCGGGCAGCTGATCTGACAGGCGTCTCCGAGGACTGGTTTCGCATGGGCCCGGTTGTGGGTCTGCCCGAGGACGCAGAAGGAGGTGGCGCCTGAGGGCGTCACCTCCTTCTGTTTCAGCAGCCTACAAGGCCGGGGCCACCGCCGTTGTCATCACAGGCTGCCCCGGCAATCGGTGCTGAAGTGAAGCTGATGGTAGCCAACAGCGCTGTCAAAACAAGCAAGATCCGGACTGTTCGTTTCATCGTTTTACCCCCCAATTTCGGATGGCGAGTCACCGCGTTCAATCCGTTGGATATTGGACAGCAAGTAATCGAGCGAATGAGTCGCTGCCTCCTTGCGTGCGCCGGCGAGGTGCGTATGAAAGCCACGCAGATCGTTCAAGTCCTTAGCGAGAAGTGCGCGGACCAGCAAAAAGCGAGCGCGGTTTTCTAACTCGAGGGCTGCCGGTGGTTGCTGCTCAATTTGTGCCAGCGCCGCCGAAGCCTCATTCGGCCTTCCCCGCTGGCGCAGCAGTTCCGCCCGATCCACAGCCGACCGCATACGCTGCGTCGGTGTAACAGCGAACTCTGCCGCGTGCTTGAGCGCTTCTTCAGCTTCGGGCAGCCGTCCCATCGAAAGGCATGTCGTGGCGGAGCGGAGGTATAGCCAGAAGAGCCACCATTGACCGGTGCCCCCATCGTCGGTGCCGTCAGCGAGCAGGCGGGTGATCCCCTGTGTGAAGTGCCAGTAAGCTGTGGGATGCTCCCCCCGGAATGAGGCCAGGATTCCCAGGTTGAGATGCAGGCGGTACAGGCTCACTCGCACATGCGGGTAGTCACCGTGCGCGGCTAGCAGGCGGTGCGCAAGGCTTTCGTACACGCAGGCGCGCCGTATGTCGCCAATCGCAAAGCAGAGAGCCAGGGCGGTCACCAGGGTGTGCAGGCTCATCCCCGGGTCGCCCTTCAGGACCGGCAACGCTTCTTCGACCAAAGCCAGTCCTTCCGTGGCCCGCCGCCGGTCGGCTTGCGAGATCACGCTCGCCTTGAGCGCAAATGCACAGGCCCTGTCCTGCTCACTGTCCTCGGCTGCTTCGATGAACTCGTCGACGAGCGAGAAGCACAGGGCGTAATCGTCCCGGCGAAAGGCGGCGTTCACAGCGCCCTGCAACCCCAGGTAGTCCATACGGCCCCTCCGTCTGATTTGCTTGACGCTTAATTCTGGCTGTCTGAACGAAAACCCTTCACGTATGTAAACACTATCGTATGTCAAATCTCGACAAGGAGACCAGGGATTCGGTCATTGCTGTCACGCGATTCCCGGGGGCAGACTACGATCGGAAGGAGGCGATCGGCCATGGAACAGGCTGACACGTTATACCGCCTGAAGTCCCTCCATGAGCGTATTCAGTCGCTCAATGTGCGGATTGATGAACTCCCCGATCGCATACCCTTTCATGTCCATCCGGAGTCGCTCAACTATGCGGAGGACCTGATGCGCGCCCAGGACGAGTACAACCGGCTCGCCGTGGCCGCCCTGGCGGGCGGTGTGCTCGAGCGGGGCGCCCTCGACGCGGAAGGTCTGCCGCCCCCCCGCCTGCGGTAGACATCGTCAGCGCCGTGAGGTCATGGCCCTCACGGCGCTTCTGTTTTCGGAGCATCATCACCCTAAATGGATCGGCATGTCCAGTTCGATCGCTGACCGGCAGAGCCGCCGCAGCGCGTGCCAGACGCCGACCGGCCCGTTCAGCTGCACCCGCTCCTCATCGTCTGGCGTTGAGAGCGCCAGGGCGACCTCGCCCGGAAACTGGGCGGCCAGCACCGACTCCAGCGCATCCATTTCGCCCAGCAGCGCCACCGCTGAGCCGATCGAAATCTCCTCCACGAAGAACGCCTGCGGGAAGTCGACGGGCAGGTAGTAGCCCTCGTCGTCGGCATGGTTGATCAGGTGGTTGAACTGAAAGCCCACGGGAACACCGCCGCCCTGGTAATCATCCGGCGTCTTGCCGTGCTCGGCGGCGGCGATCCGGCGGAGTTCAAGCAGGTCCTCCGCCGTGCCGATCGTCTCCGAGAGCCCTTCCCCCTCACGAGGCTGATCGAAGTTGCTCTCCATGAAGTACAGGTCCCGGAGCACACTGCTGATCCGTTCGGCAACTTCCTTGTCCTGAAGTTGCATGATCGACAGTTCCTCGGGGTCGTCCTCCCCGTACATCATCTGGTAGGCCTCACGCGTCGGCACCAGCGGTTGAACGGCCGCGTAAATCTCCATGGGCGTGCATCCTCTCCGGTTATAATCCCGTCTATTATCCCATAAAAACGGCTCCGTGCGCAGTCGCACGGAGCCGCAAGCAATCAGCTCATTCGGTTTTACAGGGATGCAGCCGCCTCAACGCCGGGTCCCCCTAGCGTGGCAGCCCGTCCGGTGATCACCGTTTCGGCGACCGCAAGCGCCAGGTTCATGGTGATATCGTTCTGGTCAAGGTCCGGATGGAACTCCACAATGTCCAGTGCCAGCACCCGACGGTTCCGGGCGATCGCAGCGACCAGCGCCAGCGCCTCAGCGCCGCCAAAGCCGCCGGGCACAGGGGTCATGGTGCCAGGTGCCTCCGCAGGTTCGACCGAGTCAATATCAAAGCTGATGAACACGTTTGGCTTCAGCTCCCGGACCAGCTGTTCCGGATCACGCCGCACCTGCT
>JAQBPS010000237.1 GCA_028287415.1 Bacillota bacterium
CGTGAGGTGCGGTTCGGATCATACTCGATGGCGGTCACCTTGGCGGGGACGCCGTCGAATTCGTTGCGCTTGAAATCAATCACCCGGTACATCCGCTTCGCACCGCCGCCCTGATGACGGACAGTAATGCGACCGTAGACGTTGCGGCCAGCCTTCTTTGTGAGGCGCTCCAGAAGAGTCTTCTCTGGAACGGTCTTCGTGATCTCCTCGAAGGTGTGCATCGTCATCTGGCGGATACCCGGGGAAGTCGGCCTAAAGCTCTTGATTCCCATCGTGTACCCTCCTTTTACAGGCCTTCGAAGACCTTAATGCTGTCGCCGTCCTTGAGCTGGACGACCGCCTTCTTCCAGTCCGAGCGCCGGCCCGAGAACTTGCCTTGACGGCGAACCTTGCCATGCATGCGCATGGTGTTGACGTCGGTCACAGCGACCTTGAAGATCTCCTGAATGGCATCCTTGATCTGAGTCCGGTTGGCGTCCAGGCGAACCCGGAACGCATACTTGCCCTCACCCATCTTAGCAACAGCCTTCTCAGAGATGAGCGGCTTGAGGATGATGTCGCGAGCGTCCATTAGCGCAGCACCTCCTCAACCTTGGCCACGGCATCCTTGGTGAGAACGAGCTTGCCGCTGTTGAGGACCTCATAAACGTTGAGGTTGCGGGCAGCGTTCGTGTTCACGCCCTGGATGTTGCGGGCCGACTTGTATACGTTGGGGCTCTGCTCGGCGGTGACCAGGAAAGCCTTGCGGCTCACGTTCAGCGCCTTCAACAGAGCAACAACATCCTTGGTCTTGGGAGCGTCGAGATCGAACGAATCGATCACAACCAGCTCGCCAGCGGCAAGCTTGGCGCTGAGCGCAGAACGCAGAGCGACCCGGCGAGCCTTCTTCGGCATGGTCCAGCCATACGAACGGGGATGGGGGCCAAACGCAACGCCACCATGACGCCAGTTCGGCGCACGAGTGGAGCCAGCGCGGGCACGACCGGTGCCCTTCTGACGCCACGGCTTCCTGCCGCCGCCAGAGATTTCAGCGCGAGTCTTGGTGTCGGAAGTACCCTGACGCTGGTTTGCGAGGTACATGTTTACTACCTCATGCAGCAAACCAGTGTTCACCTCGGCCCCGAATACGGCGTCCGAAAGGGTGATCTCCCCTACGGTGGCGCCTTCCTTATTCAAAACGGCCACTTTCGGCATGTCTTGTTCCTCCTTTCGGGTTGTCTATCGGGCCTTGGCCGCCTTGACAGAGTCACGGACGGTGATCAGCGAACCCTTGGCGCCGGGGACAGCGCCCTTGATCAGGATCAGGTTGCGGTCGCCGTCAACACGGACGATGCGCAGGCCCTGAACCGTGACCTTCTCGGAGCCCATGTGACCAGGCAGCTTGCGTCCCTTCGGTACGCGAGCCCAGCTGCGCTGACCCAGGGAACCGGGACCCCGGTGATATTTCGAACCGTGGGCCATGAAGCTACGATGGAAGTTCCACCGCTTGATGGCACCGGCAAAGCCCTTACCCCGAGAAATACCGCTGACATCGACAAGGTCGCCCTCGGCAAAGATGTCGGCCTTGATCTCGTCGCCCACGTTCATGGCGTCGATGGAGTCGAGGCGGAACTCACGCAGGTAACGGGCGGGCTTGATGTTCGCCTTGGCGAAGTGGCCCTTGATGGGCTTGTTGACCAGCTTCTCCCTGATCGTGTCGAAGCCAACCTGAACGGCGTTGTAGCCGTCGGTCGCAGCCGTCTTCTTCTGTACGACTACGCAGGGCCCGGCCTCCACCACAGTGACAGGGATAATCTTGCCGTCAGCGGCGAAGATCTGGGTCATGCCCAACTTCTTCCCTAGAATGCCTTTCTGCACAGAAGCCACCTCCAAATCAGTGGTCGCAGCGATCCGGGATTATATGACAGGCCGTCCCGGTCCCAGCGACATGATCGATACCAGCAGGCCGCCTGTCGGCCCGGCCGGAGCAGCAATTCTCCGGACTGATCTATCACTCTGGTCGCATCGGGTGATCCGCCTTAGAGCTTGATCTCGATGTCAACACCCGCAGGCAGGTCCAGGCGCATAAGAGCCTCGACAGTCTTGGAGCCGGGCTCCAGGATGTCGATGAGGCGCTTGTGGGTGCGCATCTCGAACTGCTCACGGATATCCTTCTCGCCGTTAGGGGCGGTCAGGACGGTGTAAATGTTCTTCTCGGTCGGCAGCGGAATCGGACCGCTGACGCTAGCGCCAGTCCGCTGAGCCGTCTCCACGATCTTCGCCGCCGAAGCGTCGAGGATCTTGTGATCGAAGGCCCGCAGCTTGATGCGGATCTTCTGATTGGCCATCGCTTATTTCCCCTCCTCTATTCCAGCAAGGCTGGAGGTCTCATCACGTGGGACTGCCGGGGGGAGTCCCACCGTGCGGTGGACCCCCCCGGGAATCCGACTGTTATTTAGGCGCTGATGGTCGCAACGCGGCCGGCGCCGACGGTACGGCCACCCTCACGGATAGCGAACCGGAGGCCTTCCTCGATGGCGATCGGGTTGATCAGCTCAACGGAGATCGTGACGTTGTCGCCAGGCATCACCATCTCGACACCCTCGGGGAGGGAGATCACGCCGGTAACGTCGGTCGTCCGGAAGTAGAACTGCGGGCGATAGCCGTTGAAGAACGGGTTGTGACGGCCACCCTCATCCTTGGAGAGGATGTAGACCGCACCGGTGAACTTGGTGTGGGGCTTGATGGAGCCGGGCTTGGCGAGAACCTGGCCACGCTCGACGTCCTTCTTGTCGATACCACGGAGGAGGGCGCCGACGTTGTCACCGGCCATAACCTCATCCAGCAGCTTGCGGAACATTTCCAGACCGGTCACGACGGTGCTCCTGGGCGCCTCGCTAAGACCGACGATCGAGACGGTCTCGCCGACCTTGATCCGGCCACGCTCGACGCGGCCGGTCACGACGGTACCACGCCCGGTGATCGTGAAGACGTCCTCGATGGGCATCAGGAACGGCTTGGCGTCGTCACGCTCCGGGGTCGGAATGTAGGCGTCGACAGCGTCCATCAGCTCTTCAATGGCCTTGATCCACTGGGGGTCACCGTTCAGGGCGCCCACGGCGGAACCCTTCACGAAGGGGATGTCGTCGCCGGGGAACTCGTAGGAGGAGAGCAGTTCACGAACTTCCAGCTCAACCAGCTCAAGCAGCTCGGGATCATCGACCATGTCGCACTTGTTCAGGAAGACGACCACGGCGGGAACGCCGACCTGACGGGCGAGCAGGATGTGCTCACGGGTCTGGGGCATCGGGCCGTCAGCAGCGGACACGACGAGGATGGCACCGTCCATCTGCGCAGCACCGGTGATCATGTTCTTGACATAGTCAGCGTGTCCAGGGCAGTCCACGTGAGCATAGTGCCGCTTCGCGGTCTCGTACTCAACGTGGGCGGTGTTGATGGTGATGCCGCGCTCGCGCTCCTCAGGAGCCTTGTCGATCGCGTCGTACGCCATGAACGTGGCCCCACCCTTGGTAGCGAGAACCTTGGTGATAGCGGCGGTCAGAGAGGTCTTGCCGTGGTCAACGTGGCCGATGGTGCCGATGTTGACATGGGGCTTGGTACGCTGGAATTTAGCCTTGGCCATTTGAAAAGCTCCTCCTTAGGGAATCTTAGGGTTCCATCCCCTGGCGGGGTTAGAAGCCGTCTGGTGTTATGCGCTCCGACCTTATGAAGCGGGTCCGGTTTAAGCCTTGCCCTGGGCCTTCTCGATGATCGCCTTGGCCACGTTCGCCGGAACTTCCTCGTAGTGGTCAAACTGCATCGTGTAGACACCACGGCCCTGAGTACCGGAGCGCAGGTCGGTAGAGTAACCGAACATCTCTGACAGCGGAACCTGGGCCCGAATCACCTGGGCGCCGGACCGGGCTTCCATGCCCTCAATCCGACCGCGGCGGCGGTTCAGGTCGCCGTTGACGTCACCCATGTACTCGTCCGGCACCGTAACCTCGACCTTCATGTAGGGCTCGAGGAGGATCGGCTGAGACTTGGCGACGGCGTTCTTGAACGCCATCGAACCGGCAATCTTAAATGCCATTTCGTTCGAGTCAACGTCATGGTAGGAACCGAAGGTCAGGGTCATCTTGACGTCGATCATCGGGAACCCGGCGATAACGCCGTTCTGAGCTGCTTCCTTGGCACCGGCCTCGATCGGGCCGATGTACTCCTTTGGAATCACGCCGCCGACAGTCTTGTTCTCGAACACGAACCCGGCGCCGGGCTCAGACGGTGCGATGCTGACGACCGCATGGCCATACTGGCCACGACCACCGGACTGGCGGACGAACTTGCCCTCGACGTTCTCAGCGTGACCCTTGATGGTCTCACGGTAGGCGACCTGCGGCTTGCCGACGTTGACGCCAACCTTGAATTCACGCTGGAGACGGTCGACGATGATCTCCAGATGGAGCTCGCCCATGCCGGCGATGATCGTCTGCGAGGTCTCCGGGTCAGTGAACATGCGGAAGGTCGGGTCCTCTTCAGCCAGCTTCAGGAGGCTGTTGGTGAGCCTATCCTGGTCAGCCTTGGTCTTGGGTTCAACCGCGAGCTGGATAACCGGCTCGGGGAACTCCATGGACTCAAGGATAACCGGGTTGTCTTCCAGGCAGAGCGTGTCACCGGTGGTGGTGTCCTTCAGGCCGACAGCGGCGGCGATGTCGCCGGTCTCGACACTGCCGATCTCCTCACGGTGGTTGGCGTGCATCTGCACGATACGGCCGATGCGCTCGCGCTTGCCCTTGGTGGCGTTGTACACATAGCTGCCGGCGTCCAGCTTACCGGAGTAAACCCGGAAGAAGCACAGCTTGCCGACGAACGGGTCCGTGGCGATCTTGAAGGCCAGGGCGGAGAAGGGCTCGTTGTCGTCAGCATGGCGGACGATCGGCTCGCCGGTCTCAGCGTCGACACCTTCGATCGGGGGGACATCCAGCGGGCTCGGCATGTAGGCGATGACGGCATCAAGCATCGGCTGGACGCCCTTGTTCTTGTAGGAAGAGCCGCACACGACCGGAGTGATCTTGCAGGCGATGGTCTGCTTGCGCAGGCTGCTGATGATCTCTTCGATCGTCAGCTCCTCGCCGCCCAGATACTTCTCCATGAGCACGTCGTCGGCCTCAGCAGCCGCCTCGATGAGCTCAAACCGGTACAGGTCAACCTGCTCCTTCATGTCGTCCGGCACGGGCTCCTCCCGGATGTCCTGGCCCTTGTCGTCGCCGTAGACGATCGCTACGTTGCGGACGAGGTCAACGACACCACGGAAGGTCTCCTCAACGCCGATCGGCAGCTGGATGGCAATCGGGCGAGCCGCAAGCCGGTCCTTCATCATCTGAATGACACGGTAGAAGTCGGCACCCAGGGTGTCCATCTTGTTGACGTAGGCCATACGGGGAACCCCGTAACGGTCGGCCTGGCGCCACACAGTCTCGGACTGGGGCTCGACGCCGCCCTTTGCACAGAAGACGGCCACAGCGCCGTCGAGCACTCGGAGGGAGCGCTCAACTTCGACAGTGAAGTCCACGTGTCCGGGTGTGTCGATGATGTTGATTCGATGATCCTTCCACCAGCAGGTCGTGGCAGCAGAGGTAATCGTGATTCCACGCTCCTGCTCCTGCACCATCCAGTCCATGGTCGCGGCGCCCTCATGGACCTCGCCCAGCTTGTGGGTGCGGCCGGTGTAGAAGAGGATCCGCTCGGTTGTCGTGGTCTTGCCAGCGTCGATGTGCGCCATGATACCGATGTTGCGCAGCATATCGAGCGTTACCTGTCTAGGCATCGTGCACCCCCCTTTGTTTCAAAATTTTATCGAACCGTGCCCGGTGCGCCAGGTGGGTGTGAAGCCTGGCGCAGGCTGCGGCTCTACTACCAGCGGTAATGAGCGAAAGGCTTGTTGGCTTCCGCCATCTTGTGCATTTCGTCACGGCGCTTCACAGCACCACCGGCGCTGTTGAAGGCGTCAGCCAGTTCAGCGGCCAGCTTCTCTTCCATCGTGCGCTCACCACGAGCACGGGCGTAGTTGATCAGCCAGCGAATGCCCAGGGCCTGACGGCGCTCCGGACGAACTTCCATCGGCACCTGGTAAGTGGCGCCGCCCACTCGGCGGGGCCGGACCTCAAGCAGCGGCATGATGTTCTTCAGCGCAGTATCGAGCATCTCCATGGGCTCCTTGCCCACCTTCGCAGAGGCGTTCTCAAGGGCGCTGTAGAAGATGCGCTGAGCAAGACCCTTCTTGCCGTCGAGCATAATCGTATTGACAATCTTGGTAACTAGCTCCGAGTTGTAGATCGGATCTGCCAGCACCTGACGCTTCGGTACATTACCTTTACGCGGCACGGTTCTAATCCCCTTTCTTGATTTCCCCTAGGCGGCCAGCCTCTCCGGAGGAGAGCCTTCGTCGAAGGGCTCGACTACTCTTGCCGCCTTGGGTCGGCTTACTTCTTGCCCTTGGCAGGAGCAGCCTGCTTCTTCTTGGCGCCATACTTGGAGCGGGACTGCTTGCGTCCGGCAACACCGGCGGCGTCAAGAGCGCCACGAACGATGTGGTAACGGACACCAGGCAGATCCTTAACACGACCGCCGCGCACGAGCACCACAGAGTGCTCCTGCAGGTTGTGGCCGATACCGGGAATGTAAGCGGTAACTTCGATCCCGTTGGTCAGGCGAACACGGGCGATCTTACGGAGAGCCGAGTTCGGCTTCTTCGGGGTCGTCGTCTTCACCACGGTGCAAACGCCACGCTTGAAGGGATTCTCCTTCAGGGCAGGAGCGGTCGACTTAACGGCGAGAACCTCACGGCCCTGACGAACCAGCTGATTAATCGTCGGCACGGATTGATGCACCTCCTTCCATAAGGGCTCGGCTTAAAATGGCGAGGAGCCAGTCAGGCGTCTAAAATCGCTGCGGTGGCTGCACCAACTTCGATTCCGCACGCTTTGCCCAGCGCCACCATCGAATCAACAAGAATCAACTCCAGCCCGCGCTCACGGGCGATCTTTACGATCTCCCGGACCACGTGTTCCTCGGCGTCTTTCGCCACAAACACGGTGCGGGTGGCGCCTTTCTCAATGGCCTTGGCAGTCTGTTTGGTGCCGATGCTCTTTTTCCTCGCAGTCTTGAGACGCTCCAAAGACATCGTCCAAATACCTCCTGGCCGGACGCACTTTCACATTCTACTCGCGGATGTACCGCGCGTCAAGCGAAAAACCCTTCGGGTGCCAGGTGAGCGCGTATTTTCTCGCGCGTACGGGCATTTGCGCCGGTTTTGACCGGATTCGCTGGCGGTCAAGGTGGCTGGAGCCCAATTTCCTTGGCGTTGATCCCCGCAAACGATCACTGCTTCACGGCGGTAAACACGTGATAACCGGCCTCGCGCTCCACATCTGCCACGTTGCCAAAGAGCTCCTGGAGCTTCTTTTTCATGCTCGGGGCGCCCTGCTTCGTCTGAATGACGACCCAGATCGAACCCCCGGGCACGAGCGCCTGATGAGCGTCGTCGAGCATACGGTAGATGGCGGCCTTCCCGGCCCGAATGGGCGGGTTGGTCAGCACCTTGTCGAACCGGATGCCCCAGACTGGTTCCAGCCCGTCGCCGACCCGCACCTCGGCGTTTGTCACACCGTTCTCGGCCAGGTTGCGCTGCGCCAGCGCCGCGGCCCGCTCGTTGACATCCACCATGTAGACCCGGCCCTCGGGCGCCAGGCGGGCGGCCATCAGGCCGATCGGTCCGTAGCCACAGCCCAGGTCCAGCACGGTGTCCGCCGGAGCGATCCGCATCGCTTCTATTAACAGGGCGCTGCCAAAGTCGACCCGCTCCCGTGAAAAGACGGCCGCATCGGTCACGAACCGGAGCTCCATACCCCGCAGCGTTGCGGTGAACTCGGCCTCGTCATGCGCAGCCTGCGGCCGGGCCGTGTAGTAATGCTCGCTCAGGCCAGTCCACCTCTCGGTCAAAAAAAGCCCTGCGTCCCCGGGGGAGGCGCAGGTGGGACGTCAGTGGTAACATGCAAGCGCACAGTAATGTTACATGAAATTTTGCCGTCACGCAAGGCGCGCGGGCAGGGCGGGAGTTGGGAATTTATTTTGACACGGAGTTCGCGGATGCCGCGAACTCCGCGTCAATAAAAAAGGAGGCCTGACCGCTTATAACAGCGGCAGGCCTCTTCAACTTGATCCCTAGTCGTCCGCACCCGGAAGCTGTTCGGCGTAGATCTCGTCCTCGGTCATCACCTTGATCGAGCGATACCGGCTCATACCGGTGCCGGCCGGCACCAGCTTGCCGATGATCACGTTCTCCTTCAGGCCGAGCAGCGGGTCACGCTTGCCCTTGATGGCCGCATCGGTAAGAACCCGGGTGGTTTCCTGGAACGAGGCGGCCGACAGGAAGCTGTCGGTGGCCAGCGACGCCTTGGTGATACCGAGAAGCATGGGG
>JAQBPS010000250.1 GCA_028287415.1 Bacillota bacterium
GCCCATCGACCTGACGGCGGGGCAGGCCACGTTTCACCAGAGCGTGACCCACACCCACCTCAACCCCGGGCCCGACCCGAGCATTTGGTATTCGATCGCCCTCTGGCCAAGCTCCGCTCGCGGGCAACCCCTCGTCGACCCGATCGCGCAGGCCGCATTTGAAAGCGAGGACATCGCCCGCGACGGCCTGCCCCAGGTCGCTTACTCGCAGGTACTTCGTCAGGTCACTCTCGCGAAGTCCGGCTCATCCGGAGCGCATCGATTCGGTGGCCTCTCCGCCTTCTACGTGCTCAGCGGTTCGATTACGATCAAGATCGCCCACCAGCCTTCTGTCACGCTCAGCCTTGGCGAGGGTCTTGCAGTCCTGCCGGACGTCGCGCTCCAGGCGACAAATGCCGGACCGGGTCAGACCGTGTATCTCGAATTCATCACCACCGCGGTCGGAAAGGACTTCGAGGTGCCGCTCCAGCAAACGCCCGCCGCCTGATCACCCGATGCGAATGACCCGGTTGTCGCCGGCATCGGCAACGTACACGACGCCTTGCGCGTCGATCGCGACCCCGACCTGAGTTTTCAGCTGTATGACGGTGCTGATCACGCCGTTCAGGTCGAGCCGCCTCACCCGGCGGTTCAGCGCATCGGCGATATACAACTCTCCTTGCGAATCGACCGCCAGGCCCTGGCCGATTCCCTCCAGCGGGTTGGTCGCCAGGTTCAGCTCCGCGAGGATGGCAGGCCGGCCATCTCCGAGGTAGCCGGCCACTCCTGTTCCGGCAACGGTCTGGATCTGCCCGTTGACGTCGATCCGGCGGATGCGCTGGTTCAGCGTATCGGCGACGTAGAGGTTGCCTTCGCCGTCCAACGCGAGGCCGCCCGGGGCGTGGAGGACGGCGTCGACTGCAGAACCGGCGTCGCCGCGATACCCGGCTTCACCGGTCCCGGCCACCGTGTGGATCGCACCGTCGGCACCGAGCTGCCGGATCACGTTGTTGCCGGTGTCGGCGATGAACAGCGTGTCGTTGAAGCCGATGGCGATGCCTGTGGGTAAATTCAGGTTGGCCTCCCGGCCGGGGCGGCCGTCACCCGCGTAGCCCGCTGCGCCGGTGCCCGCGACGGTGGTGATCGTGCCGTCCGAATCGACGCGCCGGACCCGGTTGTTCAGGGTGTCCGCGATGTATACATTGCCCGCGCTGTCCACAGCCAGGCCCTGGGGTGTGTTGAGCTGCGCCTGCGCGGCTGGAGCTCCGTCGCCGGCGCTTCCGGCGGCGCCGGTGCCCGCGAATGTCGTGATCCGCCCGTCCTTCTTGACCTCGCGGATCCGGTTCCCCTCCGCGATGTAAACCTCGCCCGCCGGCCCGATGGCCAGCGCCACCGGACGCACCAGCGCTGATGCGGACCCCTGGCCGCCGTCGCGCGAGAAGGCGCTCTCGCCCGTACCCGCCACTGTAGTTGTAGCCACCCCCGCCTTCGCAGGCGCCGGCAGCCAGCTGTTCGCCACCGCGAGGGCGGCCAGGAGCGCAAGGCCGGCCACGACGGCGATGATCGCAACCACCGGGCGTACCGGCAAGCGAGGCAGACCTGCGCTGCGAGCGGCCGGCTCGGCCGGTGCGACGGCGGGAACCGGCAATCCCGCCGCCACCCACGTGGCGATCTGTGTGCGGGAACGGAACCCGAGCTTGCCCCGGATCTGCTCGACGTGGCTCTCCGCCGTGCGCTCGGAGATGAACAGCCGGGCAGCGATGTCTCGGTTCGTCAGCCCCTGGGCGACAAGGTTTGCCACCTCTCGCTCGCGGCGGGTGAGATTGGGCGCCACCAATTGATTCGCGACGGAGCATAACAACGCCGATCTGATCGGCATCCTCAGAAACCGGTACCCAAGTCCGGTACCGATCCCGGTATTTCTACGAATGACGCGGGCCTCGCCGTGACTCAGCCTCGAAACAACAGCCGGGCCATCGGCGCGGCGACCGAACTCGAGGAGGCATCGATTCGAATGAAGAGAGTCCAGCTGTCCGTACTGCTCGTAGCGGGCGCACTGGTGGCTGCGTGCGGCGGAACGACCGTCAACGTTGCCGCGAAGCCGACACCGCCGGGGCCGGTGACCACGTACCGGAACGTGCTGCCCGGCCAGACCGCCGTGGCACCGATCGACCTCATCCAGTCGATCCTCGACTTCAGCCCCGGCGCGGCGAGCGTGGTCCACCAGCACACCTCCGCCAACCTGGGCACTGTGCTGCAGGGTCAGATCACGATCAAGATGCCCTCCGGCAACAAGCAAGCCTCGGCGGGCGAGATGCTCCAGGAGCCGCTCAACCAGCCTGTCCAGGCGGTCAACATGAGCTCCGCAGAGGCGATGGTTGCGGTCGCCTTCCCCGTGCTGCACGGCGCTAAGCCGACAACCGCGGTTGCGGGTCAGCCGGCTCCGGCCACGCCGAACAAGACGCTCTATACGTTCACTCTCGCCACGCCAACCATCAGCGGCGGCTACAGCCTTATCCAACAGGTCCTCGACTTCGCGCCCGGTTCCCAAACCCTCAAGCAGCAGCGCGGCGGCTCCGGGGTGATCACGGTGATCCAGGGTCAGATGACGCTGAGCACCGACGGGGTGGAGAAGACCTACGTCGTGGGGGACAGCTTCAGCGAGACCCCCGGCCACACGCTGCAGGCGTTCAACCGAGGAAGCGCTGACCTCATCGTCGTCGCCACCTTCATCCTCGCCGA
>JAQBPS010000272.1 GCA_028287415.1 Bacillota bacterium
TGCTCAACAGCCTCGGCGCCCGGCATCTCATGCCGTACTTCTTTGTCGGCTTCGTGATTGCCGCCTACACCGGCTTCGGCGTGATGGGCGTGGCATTCCTCGCCGCAGCGGTGGCCATCATCATGCAGTCGCGTACCAGCAGCACCAATTAGGAGGTGGCAGAAGTGGCAGACCCCGCAATGAAGCAGGCGACCCAGGCAGCGAAGCGTGTCTCCCCCGCCGACCTCCGGCAACTGTTCTGGCGTTCCTTCGGGCTCCAGTCGGCCTTCAACTATGAGCGCATGCAGGGCCTCGGTTTCGGCTGGTCGCTGATCCCCCTCATTCAGAAGCTGTACACCCGCAAGGAGGACCAGGCCGCAGCCTACCAGCGCCACCTCACATTCTTTAATACTCACCCGTGGACGGTCGGCCCGATTCTCGGCATGGTCGCCTCGATGGAAGAGCGATTGGCGGCGGGTGAGGGTGCGGTGGATGCGGATGGCATCCAGGCGATCAAGGGCGGCCTGATGGGCCCGCTGGCGGGCATCGGCGACTCCCTGTTCTTCAGTACCCTCCGCCCGATCATCGCCGGCGTGGCCGTCACCCTGGCCCTCACGGGGAATATGCTTGCACCGTTCGTCTTCGTGATCGGCATCAACGTGATCCACTTTTGGGTGCGCTGGACCGGGCTTCAGTATGGCTACAAGCTGGGCGACCGGTTCCTGGACCAAATGGAAGGCTTGCAGGTCCAAAAGTGGATGGAGAGCGCGGCGATCGTCGGCCTGATGGTCCTCGGCGCCCTGGTCGCAAGCTGGCTGAACGTCCAGACCCCCATGGCCTACACGGTGCAGAAGGCGAGTGTCCCGGTGCAGAAGATGCTCGACGGCATCCTGCCCAAGATGCTCCCGCTGATCGCCACGCTGCTGGTGTTCCGCTTCGTGCGAAAGGGCAAGAGCGCCACGATCATCATGATCGGTCTGGTGTTGGTAGGCCTGGTCGGCGGCTACTTCAACATCCTCAAGTAGGATCCCGGGGCCGCCCGCGACCCGTTCGATGTCCAGAACGAGGAGGATCGCGCATGTCAGCAGAGCAATACCTGAACGGGCTTTCATCCCTGCTGCGGGAGTTGCAGGAGACACAGCTTGAGACAGTCCGTACCGTTGGTGCCGCCGTCGGCCGCTCCGTAGCCGATGGGGGAATTGTGCACCTGTTCGGTGCCGGCCACTCGCATATGGCGGCCGAAGAGGTGTTTGTCCGGGCCGGCACGCTGACCACCACCCGGGCGATTTGGCCCGAGCAAATCACCGACAAAATCGAGCGTGTCGAGGGCCTGGGGCCATCGGTGCTCAAGATGGGCGACGTACGGCCGGGTGAGATCCTGTTCGTCATCTCCAATTCTGGTATCAATCCGATGCCGATCGACGTCGCCCTGGAAGCAAAGCAGCGGGGGGCCGTCACCGTGGCCGTCAGTTCCAGGCAGCACTCCCTGGCCGCTCCGTGCCGCCACTCCGGCGGCAAACGGCTGTTTGAGGTGTGCGACCACTTCCTGGATACCCGGGTACCGGCCGGCGACGCGATTCTCCAGTTGCCCGAACTGCCCTATCCGATCGGCCCCGCCTCCACCATCGCCTCCGTCGCCCTGATTCAGGCGGCCATGGCCGAAGCCGTGGCCTGGATGGTCGGGCACGGCTACGAGCCGCCCGTGCGCATCAGTCGGAACATGCCGGGCGGCGATGCTCACAACGATGCGCTCGGTCAGCGCTACCGCAGCCGCATCCCCGAGCTGGGATGATGGAGCGCCTGTGGCAGGCGGGGGCTGCGACCCGCACGTTGAACGTTCCCGCAGGCACAGCCATGGATGGCTATGGTTCCCGGAAGCAGGGCGTGACCGGTGAACGCTCGCCCCTTGAAGTGAACGTGCTCTACCTGTCGGATGGGGATTGCGGGGCGTTGCTTGTCACCCTCGACCTCCTGGCCGTCGACCGGGCCTGGGTCACCGGCCTGCGCCGCCTACTACAGCGGCAGCTGCTGCTGCGCCCGGAAGCCATTTTCGTGGCGGCAAGCCATACCCACGCCGGCCCCGCAGGCTTTCGCCGGGCCGGCGCCCAGCAGCGGTTGACCGCAGACCGGCGGCGCTCCCTGCGCCGCGCCATTCTCGCCCTCACCCTCGAAGCGGCTGAAGAAGCGGCCGCCAACATGACCAGGGCTGTGATTACGATCGGCAGCCGGGCAGTGGCGGGCGTAGCCGCCAACCGGCGCGACCCGGAGGGTCCCGCCGACCGCACGCTGACGGCTTTGTGGGTCCGATCCTGCACGGGGCAACGGATTGCCGCTCTCTGGCACTTTGCCTGCCACCCCACCGTGCTTGGCGCTGAGAATGTCCGGCTTTCCCCCGACCTGCCCGGCATTGTGCGCAGGCGGCTGCGGGAGACAATTGGCCATGACTGCCCGGTGCTTTATCTAAACGGTGCCGCGGCCGATGTGAGCACCCGCTTCACCCGCCGGGGCGCCGGAGCCGATGAACTGGAACGCCTGGGCGGGCTCCTGGCGGATGCATGCCCCCGGGGCGGTCAGTTTCTCGCTCCGTCGCGGCTGGTGGGGGAACTCCGGGCCGTACGCCTTCCCGCCGCCCCGCGCCCCGATCCCGAGGAGGCGGCCCGGCGCCTCAGCCAGGCCGAAGCCGCCCTGGCAGCCGCCCGGACCAGCGGCCTCCCGCCGGCCGAGGTGCGGCTGAAGGAAGTCGAGGCGATGGGCGCCCGCAAGCGCTGCGACCGGGCCGCCCGGCCTGGACCGGCCTCGTACCTGACGTCCATGCAGGTGCTCCTGCTCG
>JAQBPS010000276.1 GCA_028287415.1 Bacillota bacterium
GTCATCAGCGGCACGAGGGCGTTCTTGAGGGCGTGCTTCCAGATGACGATCCGCTCGGCGAGGCCCTTGGAGCGGGCGGTCCGGACGTAGTCCTGGTTGAGCACGTCCAGCAGGGCGGAGCGGGTATAACGGGCGATCGATGCTGCATACCGGGAGCCAAGCACCGCTGCCGGCAGGATCAGGTGGCGGGGGGTATCAAAGCCGGAGATTGGCAGTAGGTCGAGACGCAGGCCGAAGATCACCTGCCCAATAATCGCCACCCAAAATAACGGTGCTGATATAAAACTAAGGGCTGTAATCATGCTGATGTAATCGACCCACGTATTACGGCGCAGCGCCGCCAGGACGCCAAATGGGATCCCGAGCACCACCATCACCACGACGGCGGCGCCGGTCAACTTCAGCGTTGCCGGGAGCGCCCGCATGATCATGCCGGTGACCGGCTGCTTGGTGCGGAACGAGTTGCCGAGGTCGCCGCGGGCGGCATCGACCAGGAAATTGGCGTACTGGACCGGCAGGGGCTTGTCGAGGCCCATCTCATGGCGGATGCGTTCAATGGTCGCGGGATCGCCCCGCTTCTCGAACATCGCGGCAACCGGGTCGCCCGGCACGACGTGCATCAGGACAAAAGTGATCAGGCTGACCCCCAGCAGCACCGGCAGGCCTGCCCAGAGGCGGCGGATGATGTACGGAAGCATGGCGACCCTCCCTTCTTGGGTGACAAAAGGGGGCCTGGCGTTGAAGGCCAGGCCCCCTGTCGCATTTACTGCGAGCCAGCATCCTTCCAGACCGTCTTGGAGCCGCTCACGCCCGTCGGGTGTGAGATCAGCCCATGGACGCTCTTCTGCGTCAGGTCGTACTGCTTCTCATGGAACAGCGGGATGACCGCGTACTCAGCGAGCAGCGTTGTCTCCAGGTCCTGGTACATCTTCTGGCGCTTGGCCTGGTCGCTGATGCCCCGGGCCTCCTCCAGCACCTTGTCAGTTGCCGGGTTGCTGTAATTGACCGACATGGTCTTGGAGTCGCCCGTGTGGAAGTAGGTCCAGAGGTAGTTGTCGGGGTCCGGGTAGTCGGCCCACCAGTTGCCCTGGTTCGCCGGGACCTGACCATTGCTGCGGGCGGGGCGGAAGGTCGCCTTGTCGACAACCTTGATCTGGTAGTCGATACCGACATCCTTCAGCATCTGCTGGATGGCCAGGTTCGTGTCCGAGGCCTTGTCGCCGCCGCTCTGCCAGGACTCGATCTTGATCCCCTCAGCCCCGGCCTCCTTGAGCAGCGCCTTCGCCTTGGCGGGGTCGTACGCGAAGCCAGGGGCGTTGGTGAGGGCGCCCGGGATGCCCGGGGTGACGAACTGCTTCGCCACGGTACCCTGATCGTTGATGACGGCCTTCATGATCTTCGCCCGGTCAATCGCCAGGGAGACGGCCTCGCGCACTCGCTTGTCCTTGAACATCTCCACATTCAGGGACAGGTAGTACGTGTTCAGCGGGATCGACTCAAGCACGGTGAACTTGCCGGAGGTCAGCGCAGTCTGCCGCTCGGCGTCGGGCAGGTCGGAATTATCGAAGGTCCCCTTCGAGAACTCCAGCCAGCGGGTCGCCTCCTCCTTGATCACCTTGTACTCGATCTTGTCGAGGTATGGGTACTGCTTCTCAAAGTAGTTGGGGTTGCGCTCGAGCACGAGCGACTCGTTCGGCTTCCATTCGCCCAGCTTGAACGGGCCGGAGCCGATCGGCTGGCGGCCGAACTTGTCGCCGGCTTTGGCGGTATAGTCCGCCGGGAAAATCGACGCCATCGGGGTGGCGAGCAGTGACACGAACGGCCCAAACGGCTTGGCGAGGGTGATATCGAAGGTGTAGTCGCCGGTCAGCTTGAAGCCGGACAGATCGGTCGCCTTCTTGGCGAGCATCTCCTGGGCGCCCTGGATCTCCTCAAAAATGAAGGTGTTCTGCGCCTTCGTCTCGGGCTTGAGCATGCGTTCAAAAGTGAACTTGACGTCCTTGGCGGTCAGCTGCTGGCCGTCGCTGAACTTGACATCCTCGCGGAGCTTGAAGTGAAAGGTCTTGTTGTCCGGCTCGACCTTGGGCATCTCAGCAAGCAGTTCGGGCTCCAGCTCGAGGGTGGCGCCCTTGTAGCGAATCAGGGTGTTGAAGATGTCGCGGGACATATTGTAAACCTGTAGGGTCGTGTCAACCTGCGGGTCGATGTCGGGCGGTTCCTCACCGAGTGCGATCCGCAAGGTGCCCCCGTACACCTCGCCGTTTGGTCCCTTCTTCGCCACGGCGCCGGCCTTGCTGCCGTTGCCCGCGTCGTTGCTCTTCGTCCCGGAACAGCCCACTACGACGACCATTGCCAGGGCGAGCAGGCCCGCCGTGAGGCGCAGCTTCCTCTGCATGATGCTTCCCCCTCTGTATACTCGCGGCGGCCAAGGACCGCCATGGTCTAGACCGGTCCTGACGAAAGTATTTCGTCATTAGACATATGATTCCTGCGAAATTCAATCGGTGCAGGATTAAAATTAGCACTCTTGAAAAAGTGTTGACACGGAACGTGCCCGTGGGATAGCATAGCGGAAACATCAAACCGGCACAGACGCAGGGTATCATCCCGGCATTGTGCCGGGCCGTACCCGACGAGGTGGGTCGCGCGCAAGCGGCCCAATTGGGTAGTACCGCGGGAGCCAAAGCTCTCGTCCCTGACAGGGACGGGAGCTTTTTGTCATTGTGCCGGTTGCCGCTGACCTGCACGCCCGCTATGGTGCAGCATATGCGGAGGCCCTGGCGGACGCTCCGGTGGGCCCACGGGTGGCCCTGCAAGCGGCGGGCAACAATGAGGCCCACCCCCTGGACGAGGAGTTCCTCGCCGC
>JAQBPS010000364.1 GCA_028287415.1 Bacillota bacterium
CGCCTACATCTCCTTTATTCTTGGCATCTGCAACCCGCTGGGTATCGCCTTCGAACTGCCGCTGGTTGTCCTGATTCTGGCCCGTATCGGCCTGGTCACAGCCGCCTTCCTGGGCCGTATCCGCAAATACGCTTTCCTGGGCATCATGGTGATCGCGGCCATTCTGTCGCCGCCAGATGTGATCAGCCTCACAGTCTTCTTCATCCCGCTGTACGGCCTCTATGAGTTCAGCATCATTGTGGCCCGCCTCGGCGGTAAGAAGAAGGAATAGATAAAGCAAAAGCGGCTCGCTGGTAATTCCAGCGAGCCGCTTTTGCTTTTTTGACCGTTCAGTCGGCGCTCTTGCGACACTCAGTTGTCGCTGTGCTTGCGGCGCCACAGCCGGCGCCAGAGGTAGGTCCGCCAGCCATAGCGGTTGAAGACCGCCTCATGCACCTGCTCCCACAGTGCCCGGGCTCTGGCGGCGGCGCCCGGCGCCGGCGTCCTGTCCGGTGGGGCATAGCGCGCCACCGTGTAGTCCTCGGCTACCTGCGCAGCCGGCTCCTGCAGCGAGGGCCATCTGGCGCTGAGTGACTGGGCATACTCGCGGGCCGTCTGGTGGGGCTTGCGGCCAAAGTCGAACAGGGAGAGGAGCGAGGAGGTCTTGTGCCAGGCTTCCTGCACCACCTGGCGCTCCTCTGACGCCCGGATCTGGTCCTGGTCCTTGAGCCGCCGGTAGCCGATGTAGAGCAGGCCTGCCAGCAGCAGTACCGGTGCGACCACCCACGGCAGGCGCTGCTGGGCGCTTGGGGCTGCAGCGCCGCCACCGCCGCCCAGGCCCGGATCCTGCAGGTTGGCGTCGCGCGTCGGCTTTGGGTCAGTCTGGTTGCCCGGCGAGGACGGGGTTGTGTCTGTCGATGCCGGGTCAGCGGTCGGTGGGACGGCCGAACGGTCGATCAGGGGCAGATCGGCGCGTGGGGTTGGGTCAAAGGTGACCCAACCGTAGCCGGGGAAGTAGGCCTCCACCCAGGCATGTGCCTGTGAATTGAGCACCGGGTAGGTCACCTTGCCGTCCGTGCCCTCGGTGTATGCCGCACTGGGCGGCACGGCGAAGCCTTCAACAAGCCGGCTGGGGATGCCCAGATCCCGCAGCATGACCGTCATCGCGGTGCTGTAGTACGTGCAGTACCCGCCCTGCAGATCGAAGAGAAAGAAGTCGATGAAATCCCGACCCTCGGGTGGCGCCTGCACATTCAGGTTGTATGGGTGGCCGCGCAGCCAGGCCTCCAGCGCCACCGCCTTGTCATACGGATGCACCTGCCCCTGGCTGATCTCCCGGTTGAGATTGGCGACTCGCCGCGTGAACGTTTCAGAGATCTGGAGGTAAGGTTTGTACGTATCCCCCGGGGTGGTGGTGCTGAGGGTCCGGATTTGCTGGGCGCTGTAGGTGGGCACGCGGGCGGTGAGCTGGTAGCCGGTGCCTTTGGGTACAGCCTTCTCGGACCACAGGTTGCCGTCCGGGTCCGCCCGGTAATCCGACTTGAGGCCGTCCACGCGCATCGGCTCCAGCATGCCGAAGAGCGTATTGCCCAGGTTGGCGGCCGGCGTCAGCTTTACAGTCATGTTTTCCCGCAGCACAGTCGCGTCAAGGCTGGAGGGGAGCGTGCTCTCAGGTGGGACCTTGGTGTATGCAGCGGCGTGGGTTTGCCAACTGCGGCCGGTGTAGGTGAGAAATGTCGCCCCGCGGAGGTAGGCGGTGCTCTTCAGCGGTTTGTCCGCGGTCAGGTGGAGGGCGACCGACTGGTCCAGTTTGACCGGACCGCCCAGAAGGCCTAACGTCGGCGAAAAGCCGGTAGTGGCCAGCGAGAACCGGCCTCCCGCCGCACCGACTCCGCTGCCGCGCATTTGCTTGAGCAGCGGAAAGACCGACTGTGCCCGCTCACCCAGGGCGCCGAGATCAATCGGGTCGAAATTGTTGGGCAGCATGGCGGCAAGTAGGGCGACGACGAGGATCCAGGCCAGCGGCGTCGCCACATGGCTGCGATAGCCGATTTTGCGCGAGGTAGCTTCCCAGGTGGCCTCGCGGCGGGCGGCCTGGCTGAGGATCCACAGGGCGAAGGCCAGCACGGCGTAGGTCATGAAGTAACCTGCGCTCTTGTCGTAGTACCAGGTCCACTGTGTGCCGAAGATGATGGCACCGGCGGCGATCGACCAGAATGTACTCCCCCTGACCAGCGCCTCCCGCATGATCAGCAAGGCGGCGCCGGCGGCCACCGCCACGAGGAACAGCGCGCCGAGGGCGGGGCCGAAGCTGGCCTCCAGCTGGTGCTGCTGGACGCTGGCCGCGAACTCGCTGGCCTGGGTGGCAACCACCATGACGAAGCGGGCCCACGTGGGCACAAAGCGGCTGCTGGCAGTCAGCACAGCAAGGCCGGCGACAGCGACGGCCGAACTGAACCAGGGCGCCCGCCAGCAGATCCACCCGAACGCCGTGGCCGCGCCCGTGTACAGCAGGAGCGCCGACATGGGGAGATCAAGCTTCCAGAAGTCGGATAGGGAAGCGATGAGCGACAGGATCATCAGGGCGGCGAACAGGGCGACCAGCGCCTGGTAGGGAATTGAGGGTCGCTTGATCACCATGCCCTCACCCCCTCGGCCACGGTTGGCAGCCGCAGGGCGGCGAGCCGCCGGAGGTCATCATGTGCCGAGACAACGTAGACCGCCACCTTTCGCAGGGCGAGCAGGCTGGCCAGCGTGGAGCCGCCCATGAGAGGGTCGGCGGCGGCAGCCGCTTCCCGAAGGGCCGGACCCCTGCCGGCTACGTAGCTCTCCCGGTTGAGCAGCACGAGCATGACCTGGTGGTTGGATCGCAGCCGGACCAGTACGTCGGCCAGTTGTGGTGTCAGCCGTGCCGTGATCACCACGATCGTCGAGCGCCCGGAGAGATGTGCGGTCTCTCGCTCCAGCACCTGCTCGATCGACAGGCGGCCGTTCGGCTCCAGGCGGGTCAGCACCTCCAGCGTTTCGTGGAAAGTCCGCTGACCGCGGCCCGGGGCGACGGTGAACCGCTCCTGCCCGTGGCAGACGAGCCCCACGTCGATCTTGCGGCGCAGCCCGAGGGCGGCCAGGCTGGCGGCGAGCTCGATTGTCGTCTCGGCAGTGGATCCGCCGGTGTCGGCGACAGAGCCGGCCTGGGCCGCCTCGCACATGTCGGGGAAGAGGATGATCTTGGTGGTCGCGTTCAATTCATACTCCCGCAGCATCAGCTCACCCATGCGGGCGCTGGTCTTCCAGTGAATGTGGCGCGGGTTGTCGCCGGGCCGGTACTTGCGGATTTCTGCCTGGTTTGACGGGTCCTCGAAGGCCTTCTCACGGGTGCGGACCGGGCCAAATGGCTGTGAGAGCGGCACTGGCAGGCCCTCGATCTGATGGACCCGGGGATAGACTGTGACGGTCGCCCGGCTGTGCAGCTCCTTGTGGGCCTGAAAGAGGCCCAGCGGGTCGCCCAGGCCCACCCGTACCGGCCCGATCTGGTAGTGGCCCCGGCGCATGGCGGTCAGCCGGAAGTTGATCACCCGGCTGCCCCAGAGCGGCACGGATGTGGCCTGACGGGGCATGTCGGTCTGGACCAGGTGCTGGGGCGTGGCATCGTCCACCTCTGCCCAAGGGACGGGGAGGAAGGTGTCGTTGTCCAGGCGGACCTTGACCCAGAGGCTCTGGCCTACCTCGACGCGCTCGGTCTCAACCTGAAGCATGCCGTGGACCCGGCGCACCGCGTGGCGGGTCCAGAGATATGCGGCTGCGAGCAGCCCGGCGCTCATATAGAACAGAAAGTACGGGAGGCGCCCGCCGCTCATGCGGGCGAAGACGAGTCCTACTCCCACCAGCGCCGGCAGGCGCCAATCACGCATGCTTAGCTGCATATGCTCTGACCCCCGCCGGGACGCGCACCTGCGTCATCACTTCGGCGACCAGCTGCTCTGCCCCGGCGCCCCGCAGCTGCGCCTCGGGCTTGACGATCAGGCGGTGCGCCAGCACCAGGGGCGCCGTCTCCTTGACGTCGTCGGGGGTGACGTAGTCCCGTCCGCGGATCATGGCGAGCGCCTGGCTTGTGCGGTACATGGCGATCGAGCCGCGGGGGCTGGCGCCCAGATAAATATCTTTATGTTCACGGGTTGCCTGGACGAGCGTCACCATATACTCCTCAATGGAGGACTCGACATGGATCTCCCGCACGTCACGCTGGAGGCCGAGCACCTCGTCGCTGGAGACGACCTGCTCCAGATCTTCCAGCGGCGGTTGCTTCGCCCGTGCGACGATCAGCCGTTCTTCGTCAAAGGAGGGATACCCCAGCCGCAGGCGGAGGAGGAACCGGTCAAGCTGCGCCTCGGGCAGCGGGAAGGTACCCTCGTATTCGATCGGGTTCTGGGTGGCGAGTACGAGGAATGGCCGGGGCATCTGCCGCGTGACGCCGTCCACCGTGATCTGCCCTTCCTCCATACATTCCAGGAGGGCGGACTGGGTTTTGGGGGAGGTCCGGTTGATCTCGTCTGCGAGGACGACCTGGCTCATGATGGGGCCGGCGCGGAACTCGAACTCGCCGGTTTTCTGGTTGTAGACCGATACGCCGGTGACGTCGGAGGGGAGGAGGTCGGGGGTGAACTGGAGGCGCCGGAACTCGCAGCCGAGCGAGCGGGCCAGGGCACGCACCAGGGTGGTCTTGCCAACGCCCGGCACATCTTCGAGCAGCACATGCCCCTGACACAGCAGGGCGACGAGTACGTATTGGATCTCCCGCCGTTTGCCTACGATGACCTTTTCAATGTTTGCTGTAATAAGATTCAGTGCTTCCAGTCCCTGCAGCAACCCAGTCACTCCCCTTTATCGGTTCAGCGGGCCCGTATCCAGCCAAACTCTTCGCCCCCGGGAAAATTCGCTATGCGCACGCCGTAATCCTGCAGAAATGGTTCAATTTGGGTACGTTGCTCGGCGTAGCTGAACCCATAACTCTAAGACGATGAAAAAGGGCGAATGGTTGTTGTTTTATATACACAAACGTTACTGCCTGAGTTTGGCGATGGCGCGGCAGGGTGATTATGCTATACTGGGACCAGTTTTATTAGTGAGGTGAACCGTGGGTGAGCTATTCAGGCAGTGCGCGCCGCAAGGCCGCGCTGGTGGCATGGGCGCTCCTCGCCCTCGCTGCGGCGGGGTGCAGCGGAGCAGCTCAGACTCCGCCGGCCGACCCGCCCGCAAGTCCGGGGGGCAGCGCCGGGGTCAAATCAGAAACGCAGCCGGTGCCCGGCTATAAAGCGACCGATATCGTCGCCAAAGATGTGAAGACAGGGCAGCAGGTGACGCTCGCCGGCCTGAAGGGCAAGGTGGTGATGCTCAACTTCTGGGCCACCTGGTGCGGACCGTGCCGGTTGGAAATGCCCGCCATGGACGCCTTCCAGAAGGAGGTCGGGACAGGGGTGAGGGTGCTGGCTCTGGGCGGCGACAGCGGGGAGTCCCCGGCGCAGCTGGCCGCGTACGCCAAGGGGCTGAACCTCACTTTCAGCGTGCTCCACGACGGTGGCACAGCGATTCTGCCCTATCAGGTCGCAGGTCTGCCGACGACCTTCTTTATCGACCAGAATGGCGTGATCCGCGTTCGGCATACGGGGCCGCTCGAAATCGAGCAGATGCGCCAGCTGGCAGCGGACACGGAACGGATGGGCAAGCAGCAGTAATCGCAGCAAGGAGACCAGGCAGCATGAGGCTACTCCGGCAGTTCTTCGATGCGATCGCCCATCAGCGGCGGTTGTGGTGGGCGCTCCTCATCATCAATCTCTTCGGCTCGCTCTATGGCTTCTACTGGTACTGGCCCCAATTGCGGATGGCGCCCGTCTGGCAATGGCCGATCATTCCCGACAGCCCCGGCTCCACCTTTCTGCTATTCATCTGGCTGGCGCTGCTCCTCGCGGGCAAAGACTGGCGCCGGCCCGGCATGCAATGGCTGGGCGCAATCGCGTTCATTTCCAATATGAAGTACGGCCTCTGGACGGCGACGGTGCTGCCCGCGGCGGGCATCAAGTTTGGCTGGGAATTCGACTTTATCCACCTCTCCCTGTCCCATGCTGCCATGTGGCTCCAGGCAATGATCTTCGCACGCTACTACAAGCCGGCGCTGGCCCCCGCGGTGGGTGCCCTGCTCTGGATGTGGTTCCAGGACCTGATTGACTACCGGCTGCTGGGGACGCATCCGACCCTCCCATACGACAGCCAACTCGCCTTCGCCTGTATCACGGCGTTCGTGCTGTCGACCGTCTGGGGTGCGTTTCTGATCGGGCAGGCGTTGTTTGACAGAGCTTCTGCCAAGGCGTAGACTATGTTCGAAATACCCCCGTAGGGTATGTAAAGGAGGGCTCCGGTTGGAGCATGACCATAAGGAGCATCTCGTCAGGGACAAGCAGGCGATTTTGGACCGCCTCAAAAAGATCGAGGGCCAGGTCCGGGGCCTGCAGCGGATGATCGACGAGGATCGCTACTGTGTCGACGTGCTGGTGCAGGTCGCCGCAGCGCGGGCTGCGCTGAACAAGGTGGGTCTGGCGCTCTTCGAGGGGCATGCCCGGGGCTGTATGGTCGCTGCGGCAAAGCGCGGGGAGAGCGACGCTGCTGTCGCCGAGCTGATGGAGGTCCTCGAACAGTTCGTCAAGTAGCGCCGGGCGGGCCTTGCGGGGTTCGCCTTCTCCCGTTCGGGCAGCGGTACATATTTTGGCAATGGCGGGCAACGCTAGGGGCGGGGTGAGCAGCATGAACGGTTCGGTATCGCCGCATGATCAGGGCTCATCCGAGCAGGAACGGGAGCTGCTGCTCGGGCGCGCAGCGGTTTTTCTGGCGGTCAGTGCGCTTTTGACTGTGCCGCTGCTGGCCGATACGGTCGCACAATGGTTTGGCTGGCGGGCTTTCTTCCTCGCGGATGCGAAAATCCAGCTGGTGCTGGCGACGCTCGCGCATGTGTGGGGCGGTGCGGGGCTTTACCCATGGGCGTTCAGGGCGCTGCGCACCGGCGCGGGGCGCGTGGGAGCGCTGGTGGCGCTGGCGGTCGGCGCGATCTTTCTGTATGGTGTGTGGGCGGTTTTCACCCGTCCGGAATACGCAGGGGTCGCGTTCAAGGTGAGCACGGGCGCACTGACGCTGTTCCTACTGGCGAGAGTGTTGCGCATCGCGCAGGGGCGTCAGCGAGGATAGAGCCAAGGAGGTTAATTGCCATCGCAGATACAATCCTGAAGATTGAAGGTATGACCTGAGGCCACTGTGCAGCGAGCGTGACTCGCGCACTGAAGGGCGTGGCCGGCGTTAACGATGTCCGAGTCGATCTCGGCGCCAAGCAGGCCGTGGTCTCCCATTCCCG
>JAQBPS010000295.1 GCA_028287415.1 Bacillota bacterium
CGTGCTGGTCGAGCTCGGTTATCTGTCGAACGCTGACGAAGAGCGGGCGATTGCCGAGCCCGGCGCTGCGTCGAAGAGCTACCCTGCGCGGGCAGCCCGGGGGATCCTGAATGGCATAGTTGACTACTACTGGCAGGAAATTCGCATCAGCATCGCCAATTAGTGTAGCAACACAATTTTTTTGTGTTTGATATATGCTGGTGGCGAAAAGCTGTATGGTAAACCAGGTAGTCGTGGGGCGATTGTACTCTGGAGGTGACAGGTGTGCTGAAGAAGGCCGCTGTTGACCGCCATGTGGCGGAGATTGAGGATTTGCTCCGCAATGTCGGCACGATGCTCAAGAAGCATGGGCGCGATATTCTCAGCAACTTTGATATCACGCCGCCGCAGCTCGAAGCGATGCTGGTGCTGCGCGAGTTTGGCGAGCTGACCATGGGCGAATTGTGCCACAAGATGTTCCTCGCCTGTAGTACCGCAACCGATTTAATTGACCGCATGGAGCGCAATCTGCTGATTGAGCGCGTGCGTGATACGGCTGACCGTCGTGTGATTCGGCTCAAGGTGCTGCCCAAGGGGGCCTCGGTCATCGACGAGGTGCTTGAGGCACGGCGCGCCTACCTTGCGATCATTCTTGCTGAAATCGATGTTGTCGACAAGGAGCGTCTGATTCAGTCCCTGGAGCAGCTGAACGACTTGATGACGCGTGGGGTCTGAGACCTCGGAGCATCACACAAGCGGGACAGGCGCCACCGGGATGGGTGGCGCCTTTCTCGTGCCATGGCGGGCATGGAAGTCCCGTATGCTTCGTATGCTAAACGATGGGCCGGCCCGGCCCGGCCCGACGCTGGAGGCGATTTGCGCGTGTCCGAGCGCCCCATTGGCTTTTTTGATTCCGGCGAGGGCGGCTTGACCGTCATGCGAGCGGTCGCCGGCATCTTGCCACGCGAGAATTTGATCTACGCGTGTGACACACTCCACTTTCCCTACGGACCTCGGCCCATGTCCGAAGTCCGTAGATTCCTGCTAGGCTTCATGGAATTCTTTGCGGAGCAGAATTGCAAACTGGTGGTAGTCGCGTGCAACACGGCGACTGCAGCCGCCCTGGAACTGCTTGAGGGTGGTGCGCTGCCGGTGCCGGCCATGGGCGTCGTGCAGCCGGGCGCCAGGGCTGCCACAGCGACCTCGCGGTCGGGCCGCATTGGTGTGGCTGCGACGCAGGGGACGTGCGCATCGGCCATCTATCCCGCCTTTGTCCGGCGTTATCGGGCGGGGGCGGCCGTGGTCCAGGCGGCCTGCCCGATTCTCGTCATCCGGGCGGAAGAGGGGATCATCGCCGGGCCGGAAGTCCGTGCCGAAGTTGCCCGGTGCCTCGCACCCTTGTTAGCCGCAGAGATCGATACGCTGATTCTGGGCTGTACGCACTTTCCGCATATGCGGGCGGTCATCGCGGACGTCGTGGGGCCTGATGTGCAGCTCATAGACCCGGGGGTGGCCACCGCCGCCGAAGTGGCGGCCCGCCTGCAGGCGGAGGGCCTGGTCAACACAACCGGCACTGGCAGCCGTTCGTTCTTTACGACGGGGGATCCGGCCCGTTTCATTCAGGTGTCCTCACGGCTGTGGCCTGGCGGCGTTCCCGCCGCACAGCAAATCCGGCTAGACTTCAAGCGGGAGTGATCGCATTCATGCGCCATGACGGTCGTGCGCCACAGGACTTGCGCCCTGTCACCATGCAACGGGGCTACATCGAACATGCTGAGGGGTCCGTCCTGATTGAAGTAGGCAAAACAAGAGTAATTTGTACAGTCACCGTGGAGGAAAAGGTGCCCCCGTTTCTGAAAGGAAAAGGTGAGGGCTGGATTACCGCTGAGTATGCCATGCTGCCCCGCGCGACCGGGCAGCGCAACCAGCGTGAGGCAACCCGGGGCAAGCAGGGTGGCCGGACCATGGAGATCCAGCGGCTGATCGGCAGGTCGCTCCGTTCCGTCATCGATATGAAGCGGCTGGGCGAGCGGACCCTGTGGGTCGACTGCGACGTGATTCAGGCGGACGGAGGCACCCGGACGTCAGCGATCACCGGCGCCTTTGTGGCGATGGTCGACGCCATGCAGCGCCTGCGGGCCAATGGTCAGATCGATCGCCTGCCGATCACGGATTACCTGGCTGCGACCAGCGTGGGCATCATAGACGGCGTGCCCATGCTTGATCTTGCCTATGTGGAGGATTCGCGTGCCGGGGTCGACATGAACCTCGTCATGACCGGCAGCGGCGGCCTGGTAGAGGTGCAGGGCACCGGCGAAGGCGGGCCGTTTACCCGGGCGCAAATGGACGAGCTCATGGCTCTGGCGGAAGGCGGTATCCAGCGCCTGGTGGCAATCCAGAGAGCCAGTCTAGGCGGGCTCGGTGCGGAGGTAGATGAACGTGTCCGACAAGCGGTTGGTACTCGCCAGTAAAAACCCCGGGAAGATCCGCGAACTCGAATCCTTGCTGGCCGGCGTCGGCATTGACCTGATCGGCCTGGAGCCGGATGCACCCGACGTTGCGGAGACCGGGAGTACGTTTGAGGAGAACGCCCTGATCAAAGCGCACGCAGCGTGCGCTGCGACTGGCTTGCCAGCGATGGGGGAGGACTCGGGCCTGGCGGTTGACGCCCTCGGCGGCGACCCCGGTATCCGCTCGGCCCGGTGGGCGCCCGGTTCAGATGCAGACCGCATGCACGCACTGCTGAGGCGCATGGCGACAGTGCCGGCTGGACAGCGCTCCGGGCGGTATGTCTCATGCATCGCCATGGTGACGCCAGGCGGGAAAGAGGCCGTGGTACGCGGCGAGCTTGACGCCGTGATTGGCTTTGAACCCCGTGGTGAGGGCGGCTTCGGGTATGACCCGATCTTTGTGCTGCCGGACGGGCGGAGTGTCGCCGAACTATCGATGGCAGAGAAGAATACGATCAGCCACCGTGCAAGGGCGCTGGCGAAGGCGCTGGCGATCCTGCCCGGGCTGCTGGAGGGATGAACATGGTGCGGGTGGCCGTCTTCAGCGATACGCACGGGGAGTTCACAAACCTGGAGAGCGTGCTGCCGCAGTTTGGTCCGGTCGACTGGCTGCTCCACGCCGGCGACCATTTTGGCGATGCGGCACAGGTCGGCCGGCGACTTGGGCTCGGCCCGGAGCGGATTGTGGCCGTCGTCGGCAACTGCGATGCACCGCAGACGGAGCCGGCGCAGGTGGTGCTTGAGATCGGTGGGGTGAAGATCCTGCTGACACATGGGCACCACTATGGTGTGAAAAGTACGCTGGATCGGATCCTGTACCGGGCCGCTGAGCTGGAAGTGCGGGTGGCCGTGTTCGGCCACTCGCACATCCCGGTGAACGGTCAGGACGGCGGGGTCCTGCTGTTTAACCCGGGAAGTCTGACCGCGCCGCGCCTCCCGCAGGACCCGCCCTCGTGCGGTATCCTGGAGATCGCGGGCGGGCAGGTCACGGCCAGGCATCTGTTTGCTTCCCAGAAACCTGCCTGAGTTGGATAAGATCACATCGTTACGCAGAAATTAGTTTTTGACAGGGGTTCGGTTCATAGGATATACTAACTCGTGCGGGATTCGACCGGGGTGTGGCGCAGTCTGGTAGCGCGCCTGCTTTGGGAGCAGGATGTCGCAGGTTCAAATCCTGTCACCCCGACCACCACGGTACTGAGCAACGGCCGGAGCCGAAGCTCACATGCGGGTGTAGTTCAATGGTAGAACTTCAGCCTTCCAAGCTGATAGCGTGGGTTCGATTCCCATCACCCGCTCCATACGCTTCGCAACAGGGCGAACTTGGTTTCGCCCGTTTTTCTTAGGCAGCGGAACCAGCCGCCATTGCTTCCAGCCGTTGACCCTTGCCACCAGGTTTCAGGACGTGTTACGATAACCTGTGCTACACAGGCGCCTGTAGCTCAGGGGATAGAGCAACCGCCTTCTAAGCGGTTGGCCGCAGGTTCGAATCCTGCCAGGCGCGCCAGGGTCTCTTTATCGCATTGGGGCGTAGCCAAGTTGGTAAGGCACGGGACTTTGACTCCCGCATGCGTAGGTTCGAGTCCTGCCGCCCCAGCCAAATCCTCAGGGCAGACTCCGGGGGAGTTTGCTGTCAGCCATGGGCCATTAGCTCAGTGGCAGAGCATCCGCCTTTTAAGCGGAGTGTCGTTGGTTCGAATCCAACATGGCCCACCATGTCAAACCGGCCCGATTGCTTAGTGCAATCAGGTCGGTTTTGTTGTTCGTACCATAGATGTATCATCGAACCTTTCCTATCTCTAGTTCGTTACAAAAAAGGAAGTAAAGAACTAGGGGTGGGCGAATGCGGCGGTCCGATTCTTGGCGGCAGTGGCTCGGGTCTCTGTTGTGCCTTGTGGTCCTGATGCTGGCGCTTCCGGTCCAGGCCGAAAGCCAACCGATCGGTCTGGTTGTGGATGGTCAGAAACTCGCGATGGATGTTCCGCCTCTGATCGTTGCCGGGCGAACCCTGGTGCCACTGCGCGCAATCATGGAGGCGCTGGGCGCACGGGTGGAGTGGAATCAGGGCAATAAAACGGCGACGGTGTTTCACGAGGGGCACGTCGTGGCTCTGCCTGAGGGCAGCGGTAAGGCGGTCGTGGACGGCGCAGAAGTGACCCTTGATGTCCCTGCGCAGACCGTGTCGGGGCGGATGCTGGTGCCCGTCCGGTTCCTGGTGGAGGCAACCGGCGGCGAAGTGGACTGGTCAGCCAGCGACAACACCGTCTACCTTGCGGTCAAAAACGAGGCGCTCAAGACCACGCTTCGGATCACGAAGGCCAACCGTGAGCTTCCCGGCAAGCCGCCGGAGTTGTGGAAGGCCGCGTCGGAGATGGACTTCCAGTTGACGGCCCCCAGTAGGGAGTACACGGCTGTCGACGGTGTTGTGCACGTGGAGGGGCGGGTAGCGGCGCGTCTCAATGGGGCCCGGATCGTCCTGGTTGTACAGGGGCCGAACGGCCGGGGCCGGGAGACCACGCTGCCCATCGGCAACGGCATGTTTTCCGGGGACATCCAGCTAGTCGAAGGTGCGGGCAGTTACACAATTGAGGTGTACGCACCAACGCAGGCGAACGACGGACGCCCCAGCAGGGTCACTGACTTTCGGGCGAAGAACGTCAGCACCCGGCTGCGGCAGAGTCCCTACTACCCCAGGGGGTACGCTGAGTCCGGTCTGAATCTGGAGTTGCCGACCAACGGCCAAATCGCCGTGGACACGGCGTTCGGGCTGCGGGGCACCGCGGATGTGAAGCTGAACGGCCGATTTTTGTGGCTTGAGGTGGAAAAGGGCAGCGCAAAGTGGAGCAGCTATGTCCAGATCCGGGACGGTAAATTCGACGGACAGGCGCACCTGGGCGGGGGCGCCGGACTTCACTGGGTGACCGTTCTGCTTCAGGATGGGATCGGGTCGAGCAGCTACGCACCGGTGGCCTACGTACCTGTGATGAACACGGGTGTCAAGGCTGTCCGGCAACCCCTGGTGGTGATGCCCTTCGGCCAGGAAGCGCAGCTCCGAGTAGAGCCGCTGCCGGACAGCGTGCCCGATGGCTATGTGCCGGTCGCCGGACAGCTCATGTCCCGGGAAACGGCGGCGTCCGTGCTGGTGCGGGTCACACGCGGCGGCGAGCATGACGATGTATTCATTCCGCTGTCGGAGGGGCGATTCGCAGGCCGCGTGCCGCTGGCGCTGGGTGCTGGCGACTACGAGCTTTCATTCATGATTCCCTGGACGAGCATGGAGTGGCGAGAGGCAGCGACCGCGCACGTCACGAACCAGGCGGTCCAGGTAGTGCGGGGCTTCCGGTACAGTGCGAAGGCGATTGAACAGAACCTGCAGCTGACCGCCCCGGCAACCGACCCGTCCACCGCAGGCGCCAAGCTGCTCC
>JAQBPS010000365.1 GCA_028287415.1 Bacillota bacterium
CGGAATGAATCCGGCACTACGCTCAGCTTAAAAACCGAGTCTGACGTGTCGATCCAGGAGGAGTCCTCTGGCGGACATGGTATATACCAGTTTATACTGGAGGTGTTGTGATGCAGTCCGCAAAACCCGTGCTCTATCCCGTCCCGCGTCAGGTTGCGTGGGGTTCAGGCGACGTGGCGATTCCAGCTGAATTGGTAATCGTCGTGACGGCTCTGCAGCAGGAGCTGCTGCCCGCGGTCAGCCGGTTCAGGGAAGCTGTCGCCCGTGAACTCGGCATCAGCGTGCGCTTGGCCGCCAGCGCTGTGGGCCTCGCAGATGTGCCGCATGTGCGTGTTTCCCCGGACTCGAGCGACGTGGCTCACGCACAGGGCTATACGCTTGCGGTCGGCGCCGGACAGATCCGGATCGCTGCGCAGACGGCGGAAGGCGCCGCCCACGGCCTCGCCACGCTCAAGCAGCTGCTGCTGGGCGCCGGCCGCCGGGTGCCGGAGGTCACAATCAGCGACTGGCCGGATTTTGCCCGGCGTGGGCTCATGCTCGATATCAGCCGGGGCAAGGTGCCCACCATGGCGACGCTCTACCGGTTCATCGACCTGCTGGCCGACCTGAAGCTGAACGAGTTTCAGCTGTACATGGAGCACACCTTCGCCTATCGTGAGCACCCGGAGGTCTGGCAGAACGGCTCGCCCATGACCGGCGAGGAGATCCTGCTCCTGAACCGCTACTGCCGGGAGCGGTTCATCGACCTGGTGCCGAACCAGAACTCCTTCGGCCACCTGACTCCCTGGCTGGTTCACGACCGCTATAAGCACATGGCGGAGGCTCCAGACGGCTGGACGGCCTGGGGCCTCCAGTACAGGGAACCCTTCTCGCTCTGCCCGCTCGAGCCCGCGGTGATTCCCTTCGTCGCCGGGCTGTATGACGAGCTCCTCCCCCACTTCAGCAGCGCGTACTTCAACGTGGGCTGCGACGAAACGTTCGATGTCGGACAGGGGCGCTCCAAGGCGGCCGTGGCGGAGCATGGCGAGCAGCGCATCTACGTGGACCACCTGCTGAAGATTTACGAGCAGGTAAAGGCTCGCGGCAAGACGATGATGTTCTGGGGCGACATCATTGTGAAGGCGCCGGCCTATATCGCGGAACTGCCGAAAGATGTGATCGCCCTGGAGTGGGGCTACGAGGCGGATCACCCCTTCGATGTGCGCTGCGGCCATTTCGCGGCGGCGGGGATTCCGTTCTACGTCTGCCCGGGCGCCTCGAACTGGAACACCCTGACGGGCCGGACGGACAACGCGGTGGGTAACCTGCTGGGCGCCGCCGAGGCCGGGCTCCGGCACGGTGCGATCGGCTACTTGAACACGATCTGGGGCGACCGGGGCCACCAGGACTACCAGCCGGTCAGCTACCTGCCGATCGCGTATGGCGCCGGTGTCAGCTGGGCGCTGGAGGCGAACCGTGAGGCCGACGTGGTGCCGTTCCTTGATCAGCGAGTCTTTATGGATCGGTCCGGGCAAATTGGCGCTGTGATGCGGGATCTGGGCAATGTTTATCAGTCGGTGGGCAAGCTGGTCTTCAACGGCTCGCTGCTCGGCCACCTGATCCAGCAGGGCCCGGCGATTCGCCCGCACCTGATGGAGGGCGCCACGGCTGAGGGCTTCGACCGGGGCGCTGCGGTGATTCGGGAGATTGCGGCCAGGTTGGACAGCGTGCAGCTCGGATGTGAGGATGCTGCGCTGGTGCTGGGGGAGCTGCGCAACGCTGTGCGGATGCTCCTGCATGCCTGCTCGCTCGGCAACTTCCTGCTGGGGCGTGAGGCTGGGGGTGAGGCGGGTTCGTCCGTCGACAAGGCGGCGGTGGCGGCACTTGCGCTTGACCTGGATGCGATCATGGCCGAGCACCGGCTGCTCTGGTTGGCGCGCAACCGCATTGGCGGCCTGGAGGAGATGAGCCTGGCGCCCCTGCGGCGGGTGTACGCGGGGTACAAGGAGTTGCTTGCATGAGCGAGATGACAGGCCTGGGTCCGATCCCTGTGCGTGATGCTTTGCATACAACTGCCTGGCCAGAGGGGCTGAGGGCGGCTGGCGACATGGGCCTCCAGTTTTGGAGCGAACGTCTGGATGCTGCGTTCGCCGTCCTGGAGGAGGCGATTGCCGCAGGGCAGATCCCGGGCGCTGTTGCCGTGATCGCCTGTGGGGGCGAGGTGGCTGCGCACCGGGCCCTGGGCTGGGCCAGGGCTGGCCCCGAGCCCCGGCCGATGGAGCCCGACACGCTCTTCGATCTGGCTTCGCTCACCAAAGTGATTGCCACCCTCCCCTCGGTGCTCCGACTGCTGGAGCAGGGCGCCTTCCGGCTGGATGACCCGGTCAGCCTCTTCTTCCCGGAGTTCCGGGGCGAGGGCCGGGAGGAGATCCGGATCCGGCACCTGCTGACCCACACGGGCGGCCTGCCCCCGGGCAGCATGCTGCTGCGGCAGCCCGGCACCCGGGAGGAGCGGATCGCCCGGATCGCACAGGTGCCGCTCCAGGAGCGGGTCGGGACCCGCATCATCTACACGGATCTGGGCTTCATTTTACTGGGCGAGCTGGTGGCGCGGGTGAGTGGGCAGAGTCTCGACGCGTTCGCCGGGGAGCAGATCTTCACGCCGCTCGGGCTGCGTACGGCTGGCTTTAACCCTGTGGGTGGCCTGGCCGCCACGGCCGCGGCCACCGAGTACCGGGAACACCTGGGCCGGCACCAGTGCGGCGAGGTCCACGATGAGAACGCAACTGCGCTCGGGGGCGTGGCGGGCCATGCGGGCCTCTTCGCCACAGCGGCGGATGTAGCGGCCTACGGCCAAATGTGGCTGGATGGCGGCGCCGGCGTGCTGTCACCGGCCACTGTGGCGGCGGCCACCCGGGATCAGACGCTGTCAGTGCCGGACCCGGATCACCGGGGCTTTGGCTGGATCGTCATCCGCCCGGACTCGGCCTACATGAGCTGCGGGGATCTGTTCAGCCCTGGCTCTTACGGCCACACGGGGTTCACGGGGACGAGCCTGTGGATGGACCCCGCCCGGGGCCTGGTGGTCGCGCTGCTGACCAACCGGGTCCACTTCGGGCGCAACGA
>JAQBPS010000309.1 GCA_028287415.1 Bacillota bacterium
ACGCACCCCCGCCAGGGCCTTCGCTCTGGCGGTTTCCCACACCTGGGCGCTCACATTCGCCTGCACCGAACTCATGGCCTGATGCAGCTGGGCGTCACCGCTGCTGAGCGCCTGTGGGAGACTGGCGAGAGCGCTTCGCATTTCGGGCGGTGCGCCTGCGCTCAGTTGCTCGACCTGGGGGCGCAGCAGCGTATGTATCTGCGAGAGGTGGTTGACGGCGACGGCCAGGGCGCCGATCACCTCGGGCGTGCTCTCCCCGCACAGGAATCGGCGGATCGCGCCCAGCGTGGCAAAATGATAGAAGGCCGCGTCCTGAAGCGTAGCATGCAGCTTCTGGGCGCCCGCAACGGTTTGGCCCTTCGGAGGCTGGAGCAGCTGTTCCACCACGGAAATCGCCAGCTGATACCCGGGAATGATCTGTTCAAGGCTGCGGGCGATGGCCACCGCCTGGCGGACATGGGCTTGCTGGGCACTTTGCTGTGGGCTTAGCGACTGGGACTGAGTTACAGGAGGCGCTCCGCTCGGCGGCGGTACGGGCGGGGGATATGTCTGGGCGGTGGGCTGCATCGTCGGCATGGGCTGGGCGTAGGACTGGGCGACGGGCTGCATGGCCGGCATGGGCGGGGCGTAGGACTGGGCGAAGGGCTGTGTTGTGGGCATGGGTTGGGCATACGGCTGGGGATAACCTTGCCCGGGGGCCGAAGCGGGATAGGCATAGGCGGGCGCATAGGGCTGCGGCTGCGACAGACCCGCAGGGGCCGCCGCCTGAGCGCCCGGCCCGTACCCCCTGGACGGCACAAACTGCTGTCCGCTCTGCTGCACGGATCGTCAACTCCTTTTCGGGACACGGTGAAGTCAGGGCCATCGTATGCAGTCATACGGCGGGATGCCCCACGGGTACGCGAAAAGGCCGGGTAACCCCGGCCTTTTTGTTACACGTGCAGGAGCCGGTGGCTGCCACCGGGCCGTGGCGTGCCGGGCGGCAGCGGGGCGGCGGGAGGTAGCGGGCTGGTGAGCCGCAGTAGTCGGGTGGCACTCTCCCAGGCGATGTCGGCGTGCAACTGTGTCGCCAGAAACTCCACCGGGACCAGCAGATGTCCATCGACGACTACCGGTGCGATGCCCATCGCGATGGGCGTGCCGTTGACTCGGGCGATCTCGTCGCCGGGTGTGAACTTGATCTGCAGACCGGGCGCCAGCAGGCGGGTGCCCTCGCCGACTTGCTCCAGGCGGGCGCCGAGCTGTTCCGCCAAGCCGATGTCGGCGAGGATCCAGCCGCCTGGCGTCAGCCGGGGGTAGACGGGGAATACGAGCCGTTCGCCGTCCCGCAGGATGGCAACCTCGTCGGCATGCGGGATCTTGAGGACGGCGCCGGGGCTCGGGGCCTGCGCGTCAGCAAGGCCGTTGTAGGCCTGCAACCGGCTGCCTGCCAGGTTGTGACAGACACCGATGTGCTGCCAGGAGTCCCCCGGCTGCACGCTGTAGCTCTCCCCGCCGAAGTCCCGCTGGTCCCGGCCGTTGCCGATCAGCTCCGACACGCTGACGAATTGGTAGCCGCGGGCCCGTAGGTCGCCGACGGCCAGGCGGGTGCCGGTCACGGTGTTGGCCGGGGCCCCGTGCATGACGACAATGGCCCCGGGGAAGGCGCCCCGGGTGATTTGCTGGCGGATCGCCTCCGCCGAGACACCGGTCCAGTCCTGGGTATCAATCGTCCACAGGACGACATGGGAATAGCCGGTATCAGCGGCCACCTCCAGCAGCGTGCTGTTCCACGCGCCGTATGGCGGCCGGAACAGCGGGCGCGGGCTCACGCCTGCCGTGCTGGCGATCGCCGCTTCGGCGCGCTGAATCTCTCCGCGCATGCCCTCCCGGCTGAGTGTGGGCATGTCGGGGTGGTCGAAGCTATGGTTGCCGATTTCGTGGTGCGCCGCGACCTGGCGCACCAGATTGGGGTAGTGTGCGACGCTCTGCCCGACAAAGAACCAGGTGGACTTCACCTTGAGTTCGTCGAGCATGTCGACCAGCGACTGTGTCGTCGGGCTGAACTCGGTGTCATAAGTCAGGGCGATATCCCGGCAGGTTGCCTTGGCGGAGTAAATTCGCTCGGCCGCAGCGAATGCAGGACGGCCCGGCGGGAGCAGGGTCGCTGACAGCAGCAGAGCCCCGATGGCCACAGACTTATGAATGGCCAAAGAACACCACCTCGAGCATGATTATGGGACCAGGTGGTGGGTCATGTCTGTTGGACTGGGTATATTTACCTGGGAGTTTAGCCCTTTTTTATTGGCGCGGATTTACGGATTACGCAGATTTCCGGAGCCCAGGTCGGATTTTCGTTAGGCCAGGATCTGCAAGGGCGGGACTGGAGCGTTTTAAATATATATAAAAACACCCAAGTCCCGCCCGCACAGATTGCAGCCCGATGAAAATCAGACCTGGGCTGTGGAAATCCGATTACTCCGCAAATCCGCGTCAAAATAAAGACCCCCACTTCGCGGGCATTCTATCGCTTACATACGGGCGGCGCAGTTTCGCACAGGCGAATCGCATACAGATGCCGAATAGCTGCAGGGAATGGGCGGAAGGGGGCGAGACGATTGTTTGCAGCGTATACCCAGATTGACCGGTGCATCGGCAAGGAAGTGACGGTGCGCATCAACGGTGAAAACTTCACGGGCATGCTGGCCGGCGTCTACACATT
>JAQBPS010000323.1 GCA_028287415.1 Bacillota bacterium
ACTTGGGCTCCGGAAATCCGCGCCATCCGCGCAATCCGCGTCAAAATAAATGCCCGAAAAACTAATACCGCGAAAGGTACTCCCCCACCTCCCAGTCATGCACCTGGTCATGGAAGACGTCCCACTCCACCTGCTTCGCCGCGATGTACCGGCCGGCAATATGCTCCCCCAGCGCCGAGCGCACCACCTCGTCCCGCTCAAGTTCCCCAACCGCCTCCAGCAGGTTGCGGGGGAGGCTGCCCACGCCGAACTGCCGGCGCTCCTCCGCACTCAGCCGGTAGAGGTTCCGGTTGACCGGCGGCGGGGCGGGCAGCTTCCGGCGGATGCCGTCCAGCCCCGCCATCAGGATCACGGCGAGCGCCAGATACGGGTTGCAGGACGGGTCGGGGCTGCGCAGTTCCAGCCGGGTGTCGGCCCCCGCCGCCGCAGGCACCCGCACCAGGGGGCTGCGGTTCTGCTCCGACCAGGCGATGTCCACGGGCGCCTCGTACCCCGGCACCAGCCGCTTGTAGGAGTTGACGAGCGGGTTCGTCACGGCGCACATCCCCCGGGCGTGGTGCAGCAAGCCGGCCATAAACTGGAGGCCGATCGCAGAGAGCGGCTTCCCCTCGAACTGGTTGCGCCCCGCCTTGTGCAGTGACAGGTGGATGTGCATGCCGCAACCGTTGATGCCGTAAATCGGCTTGGGCATGAAGGTGGCGTGCAGCCCGTGCCTGGCCGCAACCCGACGCACCACGTGCCGGAATGTCACCAGGTTATCAGCAGTCGCCAGGGCCTCACCGTGGGCGAAGCGGATCTCATGCTGCCCGGGAGAATTCTCATGGTGGCTGGCCTCGAACTGAAAGCCCATCTCCTCCAGCGTCAGCACCATGGCACGCCGGGCCTGCTCCCCCTTGTCCACCGGCGAGAGGTCAAAGTAGCCGCCCGTATCGTGGGTCTGCGTGGTCGGGCGCCCGCGCTCATCGGTGAGAAAGAGGAAGAACTCCGCCTCGGGGCCGGCATGCAGCGCGTAGCCCAACTGCTGGGCCGTTTCGATTGCCCGCTTCAAGGCGGTGCGAGGGCAGCCCTCGAACGAGCGCCCGTCCGTGCGGCAGACGTCACAGATCAGCCGGGCGGTGCGGGCGCCTGGTTCCGACCACGGGAACACGCACCAGGTGGCCGGGTCGGCCCGCAGCACCATGTCCGACTCCTCGATCCGCACAAATCCGTCGATGCTCGAGCCATCGAACGTGATTACCCCGTCGAGCGCCCTCCCCAGGTCACGTCGGCTGATCACCACGTTTTTAAGAATGCCGAGGATATCGGTAAACTGGAGCCGGACAAAGCGGACGCCCTCCTCCGCCGCCCGGCGCAGCACCTCATCGGCTGTCATGGCCGGGCCTCCTGAGGCTGCCGAAGTAAAGCTTCACATCCTCCAACCCACGCTGGTCGAGCGGATGGCGGCAATCCTGCTCCGCAGCGGCCTGCGCCGGCGCCGACCCAAGCGACTCCAGCCGCTGCCGGATCTCCGGGATCGACAGCCCGCCCTTCAGCAAATCCCTGACCAACAACAGCCGGTCGATGTGGGCCTGCGTATAAACGCGGTGCCCGCCCTGCGTCCGCTCAGGCACAACCAGCTGCTGTGTGTCGTAATAGCGGATCTGCCGCTCGGTCAGCCCCGTCAGCCTGCGCACGTCGGCCATCGACAGCTGCCCTGCTTCTGCCAACCCGGCCACCTCCCCAGCCCATTGCTATGCGGGGAGTGCATGTCAGGTTCGGCGGCGGCAAAACTCACATGGGCTTAGCTCTTGCTGCGCATTGTGTTGGTCAGACAGCCCAATTGGTCGATTTCGACTGCCACAGTGTCACCATCCTTGAGCCACAGTGCCTGCCGCTGGGCCTCCGGGTAGCCCTGCACAACGCCTTCGGGCGTGCCCGTGAGGATCACGTCGCCCGGCTCCAGCGGCACGTACCGGGAGATGTAACTGACCAGCTCCTCGCACGCGAAGATCATGTCGGCGGTACTGCTATGCTGCCGCTGTTCCCCGTTCACCGCGCAGCGCACCGTCAGTTGGTTCGGGTTCACGATCTCATCCGCCGTTACCAGGGTGGGACCGAGCGGGCAGAACCCGGCCAGCGTCTTGCCGAGCAGCCACTGACTGGTCCGGAACTGAAGATCGCGGGCGGAGAGATCATTTGCATTGCAATAACCGAAGACATAGTCGAGCGCGTGATCCGCAGGCACATGCTCAGCGCGCCGGCCGATCACCATCGCCAGCTCCGCCTCGTAGTCGATCTGTTTGGATCCGCCCGGGAGGGGCACGCTACTGCCGCTGCCTGCCAGGCTGTTGGCAAACTTGGCGAACAGCACCGGCGACGTCGGAATGCCCAGGCCGGTTTCGACCGCATGCTTTCGGTAGTTGAGGCCCACGCAAATGATTTTCTGCGGGCGAGGCACACATGGGGCCAGCCGCAGCTCAGCCAGTGGGCGGGTGAACTCGGGGCGCCCCACCGCGCGCTCCGCGGTCTCGCGCAGCGCGGCCAGCGCCGCTGCACCGCCCGCCATGACAGCATGCACGTCCATAGGGGCGCTGCCGCCGACCGCCTCCTGCGCCGCCGCAATGTCCAGCACGATGCCTTCCGTTTCGATTCCGAATCTAGCTCCCGCCGCCGTGAGGTACGTCACCAGCCGCATTTCGACTCCTCCTCTATCATCCATCGCTATACGAAAAATTAATCAATCACTCAAGAACTCCTGCCAGCGCACCCAACTAATCATCCAGCACCGTGAGCATCTGGTCGCATGAACAGCAGCCCGGGAAGGCATCATACTACCATGCGCGCAATTGCAATCGGGAACAGGAGTCGATGAACGTGCAGGGCATCGCTAGGATCGCAGGGATTCTGACGGTTATTGGCGCCATCAATTGGGGCCTGGTCGGTTTGTTCGGCATTGACATCATCGGCAGCATCTTCGGTGGTCCCACATCGCTCACGGCCAGGACCATCTACACGCTGGTGGGCATTTCCGGGCTCATCTGCATCCCCAGCCTGATAGGCGGCGGTCAGCAGCAAAAGCCAAAGCAGAAGCAGCCAAGTTAGGCATGGCACCCCGGCATGGGGCCGCCCCCGGGCGGCCTCTTTCCATTTCCCAAAGCGACAGGGAATCGATCACGAACAGGCGAATCTTTCGGGATTAGAGCATAAACTGCATGAGGAGGCTGCTCTGATCCGTGGAAACACTAATTTGCCTGGTTCGTCACGGCGTGACAGAGTGGAATTACGATGGCCGCGCCCAGGGACGGACCGATATTCCGCTAAGCAGTGAAGGGTTGCAGCAGGCCGAGGCGGTCGCTGCCCGGCTCGCCCGCGAGCCGTGGGACGCCATATATAGCAGCACGCTCAGCCGCGCCCGCCAGACCGCCGAGGCAATCGCCCGGCTGACCGGCCATGAGGTGCGGCAGGACCCGCGGCTGGTGGAACGGCACATGGGCGTGACTGAGGGCTTTACGTTGTATGAGCGGCGCCAGCGGTGGCCCGGCGCCAACCTGATGGATCTCGCCGGGGTTGAGACGGACGAGGCGATGGCGCTCCGCGCCATGGCGGTGCTGACCGAGATTGCCGAACGCCACCGCGGCCAGCGGGTGGTCTGCGTCTCCCATGGCGGGCTGATCAAGGCATTTGTCGACACACTCCCCCGGCTCACGGACGATGCCCCGCAGCGGATCGGTGTCGGCAACACGGCCGTTGCCATGCTCGTGTACACGGACGGGCAGTTCACCGTGCAATCGCTGCCCGACCACAGCCACCTGCTGGGCGATGGCGTCGACTACACCGGTGAGAAGAGCCGCGTGCAGTTCAGCCGCCTGGCAGGCCTGTCGGCGATCACTGGCATACCGGCGGAGAAGCTGGAGCCGGTGATTGTCCGGGCGACCGCTGTGGAGAGCGCCTGGGTCAACGGGCAGCTGGTCGGTTTTGCACGCCTGTTCACGGACGGTGTGGTGGCAGGGTATGTGGACCTGGCGGTCGCGCTGCCCGAGTACCAGCAAGTGATCCCCACCTTGCTGAAGCGGCTGCAGGCCCGGTACCCCGACGTGACCATCACGCAGATCCCCCTCCCGGTCGATGTCTCTGAGGAGCGAGCCAGCGATTGACCGAAAAAGCCTGCCACCCGGAACTGAACTGGACCCCTCTTGATGGACACCTGTAAAAAGGGTCTGTCGAGAGGGGTTCTCCTCTTCGACAGGGTATTAGACGATTTACCTAGAGAATGTAGGTGGGGCTGCCATCCACATGGCAAAAGCCACTCAGGAGCACAGGACGGCGCCAAATGTCCTTCAACGCAAATTCCACCAAGGGACGCCCTACAAGGCGTTCGGCACCGATATTACATACCTGTACGACGGTAACGGGCAGC
>JAQBPS010000332.1 GCA_028287415.1 Bacillota bacterium
ATGTTGGGCACTCTGTCCAGCCCGGTGACGTTGTCGTGTGCAACGTGGACCTGGTGGTTGGGCACGATGCCAACCGACCGCAGCCTCTTGAAATCTTCGCACAGATGGGCGGGACACGAGTTTTTGATCCGCAAAAGATTAAACTCTTTATCGATCACGCAGCCACTGTTCCCAATCGGTCAGTTGCACAGGTTCACCAAGTGATGCGAACCTTTGCCTCCGAACAGGGAATCGAGCTGTTTCGGTCAGGCGACGGTATCTCTCACCAAATTGTTGCGGAACGGCGTTTTGCCTCGCCGGGAGGACTCGTGGTAGGGAGCGATTCGCACACCTGTACCCAGGGCGGGCTGAATCTCTTCGCTACGGGAGTGGGCTCCAGCGACATGGCTGTAGCCATGCTGACGGGGCAACTCTGGTTCAAGGTTCCGGAGAGCATTCAGGTCCGTTTAGAGGGCGCCTTGCGTCCCGGGGTGTACGCCAAGGACGTCGCCCTCAGTCTGACTCGCCGGCTGGGCGCGGACGGAGCAAACTGGTGCGCCCTGGAGTTCACCGGCCCGGGACTCAGCTGCCTGACCATAGGCGACCGCATGACGATCTGCAACATGGCGATCGAGACAGGGGCCAAGACGGGTATCTTCGAGGCCGACCAGGTGCTGGCCGAGTGGCATGGGGGGGAAGTGGGCTTCCCGGTGCGGCCCGATCCCGAGGCCGTTTACAAGCAGGTGGTGGTGCTCGATCTGAGCGCACTTGAACCCTGTGTGGCCGCCCCTCACGCTGTCGAAAATGTCCTCCCGGTCTCAGAACTGTCTGGCACGGTGATCGATCAGGCCCTGATTGGCACCTGCACGAACGGGCGACTGGCGGACCTGGAGGAAGCGGCGCGCATTCTGCGGGGTCGTCGGATCCATCCCCGTGTCCGCATGTTTGTCACGCCGGCATCACGTGAGGTGTTTGAACAAGCGATCGCCAGTGGTGCGATTTCCACCTTGGTACAGGCCGGCGCCACGATTTTGACCCCTTCTTGCGCCGGCTGCACCGGTGGTGGGTTCTGTGGCATTCCCGCCGACGGGGAGCGGGTGATCACTGCGGCCAACCGCAACTTCCGGGGCCGACTGGGCAACCCAAACGCCTTTCTCTACCTGGCATCTCCAGCCACGGTTGCGGCCTCAGCAATCGCCGGCGAAATCGTCGACTGTCGGACGTACCTGCTCTGACGCAGAGCGGGAGGGAGTGGCGACCATGAACGCTGAAGGGCGCACGCATCTGTTTGGGCCGGACATCAACACCGATTACATCATCTCGGCCGAGCACAAGGCAGTAATGGACATGAATCAGATGGCGAGACACCTGATGGAGTCGATTCGCCCCGGGTTTTACGACCAGATCAAACGTGGGGACATCCTGGTAGCGGGGCGGAACTTCGGGGGTGGCTCGTCCAGGGAGGCGGCCCCTCGGGTGATTAAGACTGCGGGCCTGGCCGGAGTGCTTGCGCCATCCTTTGCCCGGATCTTTTTCCGGAACGCGGTCAACATCGGCCTCCCGGTGCTTGAGACCCCGATCGATGGCATTCGGGATGGCGACATCTTGCGGGTTGACTTCCTGGCTGGGCGTATCACAAACGTCACCGCCGGCACGGACTGGACCGTCAAGCCCATGCCCGCCTTCATGATGGGAATCGTGAAAGCGGGCGGCATTGTCGAGTATATGCGGCGGTATGGGTCCTTTCAGCTATAAGCCTTCGGAGGGAATTATCTCATGGCACCACGCGGCCGAAAGCGCTCTGATGAGTCTTCCGTCAAGCGAACCCGATCTGTGCAGCGGGCACTTCAGGTGTTGAATGTGTTTGAGCCTGGGGAACCGGAGCTGGAACTCCGGCGAATCGCTCAGCGCACCGGCCTCTCAGGGGCCACCACATATCGGCTCCTGCTGACTCTCCAGGAGGAAGGATTCCTGTACCAGAATCCGGTGACGGAGCGCTACCGTCTGGGCATGCGCCTGCTCTACCTGGGGCAGCTCGCCCGGGACCAGAACGACATTCGAGCGGTGGCATTGCCACATATGCGTGAATTAAGGGACGAGACTGGGGAGTCGGCGCATCTCAACATCATCTCTGGCCTGCACCGTGTCTGTATTGAGTGGCTCGACAGCCCGCATGACCTGCGAAACACTACCGTGTTGGGCAGGCCTTACCTCCTGCGTACCGGCGCCTCGGGCAAGGTGTTATTGGCTCACGAGAGCACCGACTTCGTTCAGCAGATCACTCGGGAAATGGGACCCGAGTCTGCCAGCGGCAACTCGATCAGCGATCCGGATGCCCTGCTCGCTGAACTTGCCCGAATCAGGGCGAACGGGTACAGCATAACCCACGGCGAGCGCATTGTTGGTTCCACCTCAATCAGCGCTCCGATTCGCGACAGTGCAGGGAGCGTAGTGGCGAGCATCACGATTTCCGGACCCTCAATCAGATTCACCGCGGAGAAACTGCCCGGAATGATCAATGCGGTGAAGTTTGCCGCTTACACGATCTCCCGACATTTGGGCAGTCGGGAGGACCAGCCCCTTGTGCCCTTGTCGCTCTCACCACTGGCGCCTGAAGGGCATTGAAACGGGGAACCGTCTCAGCCGATGTCAATCACTTCATTAAAAGTAGTTCATGTGATATGGCCACCCGCTGGGCAAGGTCAACCGTGTCGCCGCCCTTCGATCTCAGTGTGACTCTTCTTTATATGGAGGGTGGAATCTGATGCGAAAGACCGAACGACTCAAGGCGTTGATCCGGGACAAGGAACTGCTGATCATGCCGCGGGTTCATGACGCACTGAGCGCCATGATGGCGGAACGTGCCGGTGCGAAGGCCGTTCAGGTTTCGGGTTTCGGTGTTGCGGCAACGTTGCTGGGGATGCCCGATGTGGGCCTGCTCACCCTGACCGAAATGGCCCTGGTCACCCGGCACCTCTGCGCGGCCGTAAGCATTCCGGTGATGGCGGATGGCGACACCGGCTTCGGCAATGCCATCAACGTCTATCGCACGGTGCAAGAGATGGAGCACGCCGGCGCTGCGGGGATCAACCTGGAGGACCAGGTGTTTCCGAAGAAGTGCGGACACATGGAGGGCAAGGCTGTCGTCAGCAAGGAGGAGATGACCGGCAAGATTCGGGCAGCTGTGGACGCTCGGCGCGACCCGGACTTCATTATTAACGCCCGCACCGATGCGATTGCGGTCTATGGTATTGATGAGGCGATCCGCCGGGGCAACGCGTACGCGGAAGCTGGCGCCGACTTGATCTTCGTGGAGGCGCCTGAGAACGCCGAGCAGATTCGCCGCATTTGTCGGGAGGTCAAGGCTCCGGTCAGCATCAACTTTGCGGAGGGCGGTAAGACGCCGCTGCTGACCCTGGAGGAACTGCGTTCTCTGGGGGTGGCCCGGCTGAGCTGTGGAGCCAGCCAATCGGTAGCCGCCAAGGCTTTGCTAGAATCGTTCCAGGTGCTGCTCTCGGAGGGCTCTTTCCGCAATCACCCGGAATTTCGCATGGATCGCAAGCTGATGTACGAGGTCGTTGGCCTCCCGCGCATCCGCGAGATGGAAGAGCGGTACTTACCCGTTGATCAGTTCGCCGCCCGGTACGGGTCCCTCCGTCTCGGCGAGGCGGGCGTAGTCCCTGACGAGGAGGAGTGACGGATGCAGGCAGTAACAGGGCGCAGCTGGTGCTATGGCGACCATGTTAGCACAGATCAAATTGCACCAGGGCGATACTTGAAGCTGACCAATCAGGAGATGGCGGCCCACGTGATGGAGGGGATTGACCCCACCTTTGCCACCCAGGTCGGACCCGGCGACTTTGTGGTGGCTGGGGTCAACTTTGGATGTGGATCCAGCCGGGAGTCGGCGCCGGCCGGGCTGAAATACGCCGGCGTGGGTGCGGTGGTCGCGAAGAGCTTTGCCCGCATCTTCTTCCGTAACGCCATCAACGTGGGGCTGCCAGTGGTGGTCTGTCCGCAAGCGGATGAGATTCAACCGCGCCAGCAGCTCTCTTTGCACCTGGAGGAGGGGGTGCTGAAGAATCTGACCACGGGCAAGACCTACGAGGTGACTCCGCTCCCGTCCCACATCATGGCGATCCTTCACGCGGGAGGGATGGTGCCCTGGCTGGAGCGGGAGCTGCTCTCCAGGAAGGCGTAGGCCCGCATGTCCCCCCAACAATCGCGGTCTCAAGGGCGGGGCAAGGAGGTGCAGCGGGTGGCAGCAAGGGCAACGACCAGGCTCCGGCAGTTGCTGGACAGCGATACAATTTTGATGGCTCCCGGCGCGTATGATGGCCTTACGGCGGCCCTGGCCGTGAAGGCGGGCTTTCAGGCCCTCTACATGACCGGGGCGGGGGTCTCGTACACCACCCTTGGGAAGCCCGACATCGGGCTGCTTACGCAGACGGAAATGGCCGCCAGGGTGGCCTATATGGTTCAGGCCGCTGATGGCGTTCCTGTGATCGCCGACGGTGACACGGGTTACGGTAACGCCCTCAACGTGATCCGGACCATCGCTGAATTTGAGCGCGCAGGCGCCGCAGCGATCCAGCTGGAGGACCAGACCTTTCCCAAGCGGTGTGGACACATGAGCGGCAAGGAGCTGATCCCCGCAGGGGAGGCCGCAGCCAAGATTGCTGCTGCGGCTGAAGCCCGGCGGGACCCGGATTTCGTCATCATCGCCCGGACTGATGCGTTGGCCGTGGCCGGCTGGGCGGAGGCCCTGCACCGGGCCCACCTGTACACGGAGGCGGGCGCCGACGTAATTTTCATTGAGGCGCCGCACAGCGTCGATGAGCTTGCGGTGATTCCGCCCAGCCAGCGACTGCCCTGTATGGCCAACATGGTTGAGGGCGGCGCGACGCCTCTCCTCGGGGCGGACGAGCTTGGGGCCATGGGTTTCAAGCTGGTGATCTACCCCAACGCTATCACCCGGGCGATCGCCCGTACAGCGAGGGAGCTGTATGCGGGCATGCATACCGCCCGTTCCACTCAGCCCTTCCTGGACCGAATGCTGCTGTTCGGCGAGTTGAACGAACTGCTCGGCCTCCCGGCCATCGAGGAACAGGAACGGCGGTATGCGGCCCGGGAACGATCAAGCTGATGTTCGGCCCTGAACACGGATGCCAACGGAGGAGAGCGCATGGGCAGGATCTGGGACAATGTGCTCACAGATGTCGACCGACTAGTGATCACCAAGGGTGGCTACGGCAAGCGCCGGGGACTCGGTCGCAAGCCGCTGCTGCTAATCGTCGATGCCCAGTATAACTACCTGGGGGCCGACGCACCGATCGAGGAGCAGCTGGACAAGTGGCCCTCCGGTGGCGGCAGTTCGGCCTGGGCGGCCGTCCGGAACATCCAAAAGCTGAAGGCGGCGGCGCAGACTCGGATTCCGGTCTTCTACTCCCGGAACGTCCAGAAGCAGACCCTGGCCTTTGACGGCTTCAGCACCAAGACCAACCGGGACCAGAGCAAGTATCTGGACGGGCGGCCCGAGACGCAGATCGTGAAGGAGCTGGCGCCCACCGAAGGTGAGCTGGTGATCGACAAAGCTTACGCCAGTGTGTTCTACGGCACGCCTTTCCAGAGCTACCTGGTAAAACTGGGCATCGATACGATCCTGATCGTGGGTGGTTCCACGGGCGGTTGCTGCCGGGCCACGGCCATCGATGCGGTCTCCCGTAACTACAATGTCGCCATGATTGAGGACTGCCTGTATGACCGGATCACCATCTCCCATAAGGCCTCACTCCTCGACCTGTGGATGAAGTACTGCGACGTGATCGACCTGGAGCAGGCCATGGACTACCTCAGGGGAATGGAGGCGGCGAAGTGAGCATCGATCTATTGATCCGCGGCGGCAACGTCGTGTTCCCGGGTGAGCGGGTGGCGGCCGTCGACATCGGCGTGGTGGGCGGCCGGATTATCGCCCTCTACGAGCCGGGCACCGCCCCGGCGGCGAAGCAGGAGATCGACGCGACCGGCCTTCACGTGATGCCGGGCGTCATCGATCCCCACCAGCACCTGGGCATTTACAACGACATGGCCGAGGACTTCCGGGAGGACACGAAGGTGAGCGCCATCGGCGGCATCACCACGGTGGTGAATTACTACCGGGCCAACGGCTCCTATCACGGTACGGCGCCCAAGGTGATCGCTGCGGGCGAGGAGAACAGCCTGATCGACTTCGCCTTCAGTTTCGGCGCCATCACGGAGACCCACCTGGCCGAGACCGAGTCGATCATCGAGCGGTACGGGGTCACCTCTTTCAAGTTCTACCGGAACTATCAGGACGTGATCAAGCAGCTCTTCGGTGCCGAGGATGCCCTCACTTTGGACGCCGCCGACTTTATCCGGACGCTGCAGCAGCTCCGGGACCTTTCCCCCAAGCTCCTGCTCTGTGTCCATTCGGAGGATATGGACATCCAGCGGTGGGCCGCCCGCAAGGTGAAGGAGAGGGGCGCCCCCGAGTCGCTGGCCGAGTTTGCCACGACCAGCCCGGACTATGCCGAGACGGCCTCAGTGCTGAGCGGCATCTACCTGAACCAGGTGGTGGGTGGCAACCTGTACATCGTCCACCTGACCGCTGGCACCAGCGTTGAGGCACTGGAGAATAGCAAGTGGCTGACCGACAACGTGGTGGTGGAGACCTGCGTCCACTACCTCGCTCTGGACGAAAATGCGAAGGCTGGCCTGCTGGCCAAGGTGAATCCGCCGATTCGTACGACCCGCGACCAGGACGCACTCTGGCGGGGGACCGCGAACGGCACAATTCGCAGCATCGGCACAGACAACGTGCCCAACGGCCGGGCCCGCAAGTTGCAGAAGGGGAAGGACATGTGGAGCGCCGCCCCGGGCTT
>JAQBPS010000382.1 GCA_028287415.1 Bacillota bacterium
CTCGGGCACCCCGACGCAGGCCAAGTTGGCGGAGTTGGAAATCGACTGGCAGTCGCTGGGCATCTAGCTTGGCGGCAGCGGGGTCATCGGGGGCACAACGACCGGCGGGGGCGCCGACACAGTCGGCGGCGTCGCGGGAATCGGGGCACCGGCCTGTTCCTCAGGCACCCACCGCCCCTGAGGCGGCATGGCGATCCGGTCGAAGTCGGTCACCAGCGTCTCCAGGCGCCGCTGCAACTCCGGTCCCCGCATCGGCAGTCCATGGCCGGCTGCAACCACCGCCGGCTTGAGCTTCACCAGCTGCGCCACGGACCACTTGGCCGTGGGCCAGTCGGGCGTCCAGTAGGCGGGCGGGCCGTCGATCTCCGGCTCCTGGCGCAGCACGGCAGTCGCCGACTCCTGCTCAACCGTGATGAACGCATCGCCCGAGAGCAGGACCCGGTCCGCTGCCCGGAACAGTGCGATGTGGCCGGGCGTGTGCCCCGGTGTGAAGATCCAGCGCCAGCCCGGCATCGCAGGGACCGCGCCGGCCTCGGGCAGCGCCCGCACCCGGTTGCCCAGGTTGATGCCCTCATTGGGCATGAGCGGCGAAAGGCGTGCGATCATGCCGCCGCCGACCGTCGGATCCGGCTCGGGGTAGTTTCGCCTGCCCGTGAGGTACGGCAGCTCACGCTCATGCGCATACACCGGCACGTCCCAGTGCTGGCAGAGCTCCGCGAGCGCACCGACGTGGTCCCAGTGCCCATGGGTCAGCACGATCAGGGCGGGCGGCCGGTCCCGGCCAAACCGCTCGAGCGCTACCTGCCGAATCTGCGGGCCGGAGCCTTCCACACCAGCATCGACGAGCACCCATTCGCCCCCGCTGGTGCCGGGCTTGCCCACAAAGCAGACATTGGCGATGACGGTGCGCAGACAGAGCACATCAGGGGCAACCGCAACACCTGCGCCGTTGTTCGTGACATCCACCGCAATTTCCCTCCAGACTGTAGCCTCGGCGACAACCGCCCACAGGGCGGATGTTGCGCCACCGGGCAAACGCATCTCAATGCGTCGCTCCCGGGATTAGTGTGCGCAAAAAAGGGCCCGCCGTGGCTTTCACGGCGGGCCTTTTTCAATCCCAGAACGGAGAGGCGCTACTCAGGCTTCGGTCTCCTCCCGGTCACCGACGATCGCCTGCAGGTTAATGGTCCGCATAGGCATGACCGTGGAGAGTGCGTGCTTATAGACCAGTTGCTGCTTCCCGTCGTTCTCCAGGACCACAGTAAAGTTGTCGAACCCCTTGATGTGGCCCTTCAACTGGTAACCGTTGACCAGGTAGATCGTGACGAGAATGTTCTCCTTGCGGACATGATTCAAGAAGCTGTCCTGGAGGTTAACTTGCGTTTTCGCCACCAAACCGTCCCCCGTTCGTTTCTTTTAGGTACGCTAACGTTCAGGTTCTACAGGCTTCTGCCATTTCCCTTCAACCAGGTTAGCAATTTCTTCCACAACGTGCGCTCGGGCGGCCGCATCCGTCACGTCAAGCCAGCGCATGCGCACCTCCCGCCGAAACCAGGTCAGCTGCCGCTTCGCGTACTGGCGGGTGTGCCGTTTGATCACGGCGACCGTCTCCGGCCAGGTGAGCAGGCCCCGCAGGTACTGCACCAGCTCCCGGTACCCGATCGCCTGCATGGCCGTCACGTCGGGTGCGTAGCGGCTGAAGAGCTGTCGGGCCTCAGTGAGCCAGCCCGCCGCCAGCATCTGATCGACCCGTTCATCGATGCGGCGGTAGAGCAGCGCTCGCTCCATCGTCAGGCCGATGAGCAGATCGTCGTAACGGGGTTCACGATCTGCCGCGGTTTGGGTCGCCGAGATGGGGCGACCGGTGCTCTCGTACACCTCAAGCGCCCGAATCAGCCTGCGGGTATCGTTGGGGTGCAGTCTGGCCGCGGCCGTCGGATCAACCTCCTGAAGCCGGCGGTGCAGATGACCCGGCCCGTGCGCCTCCTCCGCCGCGGCCAGCCGCTGGCGGAGCGCGTGGTCGGTATCGCTCTCACTGAAGGTGTATTCGGCCAGGACCGACCTGATGTACAAACCCGTGCCGCCAACGATCATCGGCAACCGCCCGCGCCCGTGGATCTCCCGGATCAGCCGGTCGACCCGCACCTGAAACTCGGCGACGGCGAACTCCGCGTCGGGGGTGAGAATGTCGATCATGTGGTGCGGCACGCCCTGCATTTCCGCCTGCGTGATCTTTGCGGTGCCGATGTCCATGCCGCGGTAGACCTGCATGGAGTCACCGGAGATGATCTCGGCGCCGATTCGTTGCGCGACGCCGATGGAGATGGCGGTCTTGCCGACCGCGGTGGGGCCGACCAGGACCAAAACCGGCAACTTCACCGTTTGAACCTCTTCTCCAACTCTGGGATGCCGATACAGATGACCGTGGGCCGGCCGTGGGGGCAGGTGTCGGGCGCTTCGCAGGTCGCCAGGTCGGCGAGGAGCGCCTGGATATCCTCGGGCTGGAGCGCATCTTTCGCCTTGATCGCCGCCTTGCAGGCAGCCATGGCGGCCAGCGCCCGCTGCCGCTTGTCCGTAATCGGCGAGCCGGGTGGCACCCGGTTTTCCTGGAGCCGGTCCAGGAAATCGGAGACCAGCCGGGCCGTATGCGCCTCGGCGGTGCCGCTCGGGATCCCCTGAATCAGGAGGGTGGAGCCGCCGAAGGGCTCCGCCTGAAAGCCGCTCTCCGCGAAGATCGTCATGTTCTCCTGCCAGAGCGCCATCTGCGCCGGGGTCAGGTCCAGGGCGATCGGGAAGAGCAGGGGCTGCACGGGTGCGACGGACTCTCGGGCGGCATTGAGCAGCCGCTCAAAGAAGATCCGCTCGTGGGCGGCGTGCTGGTCGATCACGTAGAGCCCCTCGGGGCCGTCGCAGAGGATGTATGAGCGATGGACCTGGCCCGTCGGGCGCAGGGAGCGGATCAGTGCGGCGCCGGTAGTCGGCCGGTAATCGTGGGTCCAGGCTTCCGCGGGTATGGCGGTGGTCTGGGTGTCCGCCTGGCTGCGCCGGTCCAGGATCGCCTGGACCCCACCGGCTGGCAGCTCATAAGTTCCCTGCGGATCTGCCACCTGCTGGTTAGCATGCGCGGCATCAAAGCGGAACGATACCTGCCGTTCAGTGGGGGCGCCCGTCGGGCTGGCCGCCCCTGCCAGCCAGGGCGGGACGGCTGCCCGGCCCCCGCCCTGTCCGGGGCGAGTTGCGCCGGGTGGCACCCACCCCCCACCCGCGGCCGGCGGGGCGATGCCCTCCTGCACCGCGGCCTTCTCGCCCGCCCGGTTGGGCACGGCCACCTCGCCATCTTCGGTGATGGTCGTGCCGGGAATCAGCAGGTGGGCGCCGAGAGCCTGCCGCGCCGCCTTGTAGACGGCGCCCTTCACCTCCCGCTCCCGCTCAAAACGCACCTCCGCCTTGGCCGGATGGACGTTCACGTCCACCTCAGCCGGTGGCACATCGATGAAGAGGATGCAGACCGGGTACCGCCCATTGGGCAGCAGATGGGCGTATGCCTCCTCAAGCGCATACCGCACCTGAATCTGGCGGATCGCCCGCTTGTTCACGAAGAAGTACTGGTGGTTCCGGCCGGCTCGGGCCGCACCCGGACGGCCGACGTAGCCCCAGACCCGGGCATGCGCGTCCTGGTAGTCGACCCGGATTAATTCCTTGACCAACTCCCGCCCGAGCAGCCCGGTCGCGGCGTCCAGCAGATCGCCGGTACCGGGGGTGGCGAAAACCTGGGTCTGCCCGGAGTGAAAGCGCATGGCCACGTGGGGGTTGGCCAGGGCGAGCCGGGTCAGTATGTCGCTGATCTGCCCCATCTCGGTGGGGTTTGTCTTGAGGTACTTCAGGCGTGCCGGCACGTTGAAGAAGAGGTCCTGCACGGTGATTCTGGTCCCCGGCGGGCAGCCAAACTCACCCTCATCCTGAATGGTTCCGCCCTCAATGGCGATGCGGTAGCCCGCCAGCTCGTCCGGCTCGCGGGTGACCAGCTCAAAGCGAGAGACGGAGGCGATGGAGGGAATCGCCTCGCCCCGGAAGCCCATGGTTGCGACGGAGAGCAGGTCCTCCGCCGCGCGGATCTTGGAAGTGGCATGGCGCTGGAGCGAGAGCGTGGCGTCAGCCGGCGACATGCCGCAGCCGTCGTCGCTGATGCGGATCAGCTCCTTGCCGCCACCCTCCACCTCGATGATAATGCGCCCCGCCCCAGCGTCCAGGGAGTTCTCCACCAGCTCCTTGACCACGCTGGCGGGCCGCTCCACCACCTCGCCGGCGGCGATCTGGTTGGCTGTGCGTTCGTCTAGTAATTGGATACGTGGCACTGAGGGATTCCCTCCTTGTTAGTGGGGAGAAGGCATTTTTTATAGCCGCAGATTTCGCAGATTACGCAGATTCGGACAAAAAATATTATTCTATTCCGGTACATCTGTGTTTGCTCCTAGAATCGGTGTAATCCGTGCAATCCGTGGCCATTAAACATCGCAACTCGCTGAACAAAGCCGAGGGAGTACCCCCGGCTTTTGCTGCTTATGACTTCTTTTTCTTTTCTTTCGGCTTACCGTAGATTTTCTCCGTCCGCGCCTGCACGCCGGTCTGCATTTTCATCAGCCGCTTCTGGCGGCCTTCCAGGGCCTTCTGGCCCATGCCGCCGGCCAGCATCACCTGGTATAGCTCCAGGGACTCCTTGTGCATGGTCAGCGTTTCTTTGTGCAGTTCACGGGTCCCCTCCGGCGCCTTGACCTTATCCATGTCGGCGATCAGGGACTGCATGGCGGCGATTAGCTCCCGGAGGCGCTGCTTCATGAGCACCTGCGGGGCATTCTGCCCCATGGCCTGGAGCGCCTCGGTTTTCTCCTGAATATCCTTATGCCTATCATAAACCTGTTTCATATCGATAGCGTACTTACGTACTTTGAACCAGTTGAGCCGGGTCACAATAAAGCCGCCGGCCGCCAGCGCGACCACAACCCCACCGATAATCTCCCACGTCATTACAGTCACCTGGTGATGTCAACTCCCTGACGATGATTCCCACCACCGCATTGTCGCATGAGAACCCTGTCGAGGCAAGCCCTTCCTGCGCTATACTAGGAGGACAACCAACAAAGGAGGGACCGTCCTTGACTGCGCCTTTTGCCCATGTCCCGACGCAGGCCGCGGAGTTCAGCGGCCCCGGCAGGCACGCCATCGTGCTATACGCCCCGGAGTGGTCCGAGGCCTTGCTGGAAGTGCTGCGCATGAAGCCGCTGGCCTATGAGGCCTCCTGGCGTTTTAACGAAGAGCGGCGCGCCCACGTGCTGACGGTCGCCTATGAGGGCGGTCCCACGCTCCAGGTGGCGCTGGTGGACGGCATACATAACCAGGTGCTCGCCCTCCTGGTCCGGGGCAGCGCCCTGGTCCTCTCGCCCTTCCCCTTA
>JAQBPS010000388.1 GCA_028287415.1 Bacillota bacterium
TCTCGGGCTTCGCAACCTTGGCGCCCAGGGCCGCCGGGTAGGCCCAGCCCAAGGTCGAAAAGCCGCCGGTGGTCAGATTCGTGCGGGGCTCGTAGAACGGGAACTCGGAGATGATCGCCGCCTGCACGTTGCCCGAGGAGTGGGCGATGATCGCATCGTCCGCCACCGCACCCCGCAGCTCCTTGAGGAAGCGGGAGATCGTCACCGGGTCGGTATCCGCCTGGCGGTCCGCCATGGAGGCGAACCAGGCCTCCCGGCGCTCGCAGATCTCCCGGGTGTAGGGGGCGTTCTGCCAGTCGTAGTCGGGGCGCAGCTCCCGGATGGCGCCGATTAAGGCTTCCAGGCCGGTCTTCGCATCGGCCACCACCCCGATGTCGGTCGGGTAGTTCTTGCCGATCTGGGTCGGATCAATGTCGATGTGGATCAGCTTCGTCTCCGGGAAGTTATAGGTAGCGCCCTTCCGGTAGGAAGAGGCAGTCTCATCGGCAAAGCGGGTGCCGACCGCCAGGACGACATCGGCGGTGCGGGCCATGTGGTTGCCGACCTCGGTGCCCTTGGCGCCGCCGCTCATGGCGGAGAGCGGGTGTTTGTTCTCCGGGAAGACGCCCTTGGCGTTCATCGTCGCGATCACCGCGGCGCCGGTCAGCTCAGCCACCTGGCGGAGCTCCGCCCAGGCCTCGGCGTGCAGGATGCCACCGCCGGCCAGGATCACCGGGCGCTCGCTATTGACGAGCATGGCCGCCGCCCGGGCGACAGGATCGGCGTCCGGGTAGACCCGGCGGGGCTGGCCGTACTGCTCGGGTTCGGGGATCGCTACCATGGCGTCCTCGGCCTGCACGTCCATCGGCAGGTCGATCAGGACGGGGCCGCGGCGCCCGGTCATCATCTCGGCAAAGGCACGCTGCATGATGGCGGGCAGCTGGTCCGGCCGGCTCGGCTTCCACACCCGCTTGGTCAGCGGCTCCATCACCCGGGCGAAGTTGGCGTCCTGGCCCCGGTCGATCTCCTGGAGCACGCCCTTGCCGGCCATGTAGGTGTGAGCGTCACCGGTGAAGACCAGCACCGGGCAGCCGTCCACGTAGGCGGTGCCAAGGCCGATCGCCGTGTTCAGCGCCCCCGGCCCGATCGAGGTGTAGACCGCCAGCGGCCTGCCGCTCACCCGGTAGTAGCCGTCGGCAAAGTGGACGGCGGACTGCTCGTGGCGGGGCATGAGGATCTTGATCTTGTCCTTATAGTCATGAAAGGCATCCAGAAACGCCATGATCCCATGGCCGGGAATGCCCACCAGATACGGCACGCCAGCCCGGGTCAGGTACTCGGCCGCAATCTGGCCGCCGGTCAACCGCCGCGTCGTTTGGGGGGCAGTCTGAGGGGTGGTCTGTGCGTCAGTAAGCAATGCCAACGCGAATTCCTCCATTTCACATCGTGAAAATTGATTTCAATGATGAGTCAAAATGAATTGGGCTATAAAGAATAGCCCAGTCGCTCCGATATTCTTAGTGCGGCCTGTCTCGCCAAGCGGATGATCTCCTCGATCCGGTCCTTTGTCACGCGCATCACCGGCATGGACACGCTGATGGACGCGACCACCTTGCCGGTGTGGTCCCGCACGGGCGCACCCACGCAGTAGACCCCCGTCTGGAACTCTTCATCATCCACGGCGAAGCCCTGGCGGCGGACGCGTTCGAGGTCGGCCATGATCTGGCCAATGTGCGTCACGGTGCGATCGGTGAAGGAGCGCAAGCCCTTCTCCTGTAGCAGGGCGGTGAGCCGGCCCTCGGGCAGGAACGCGAGAATCGCCTTGCCGGTGGCTGTGGCGTGGGCAGCGTGGGTCTTGCCGACGAGGCTGTTGTCGACCCGCACGGGGTGCAGCGACTCCAGCTTGAGCAGTGTGACCAGGTCCAGCACCTGCAGCGTTGCCAGGTGGATCGATTCGCCAGTCGTGTCGTTCAGCTCCTGCAGGATCGGCAGCGCCTGGGCGGCCATGTCGATCTGCTGCGTCCGGCCGTACTGGAGGTGCAGAATCCGGTTGCCCAGAGAGTAGTGCTTGCTTTCAGCATCCTGCTCAACGTAGCTCCGCTGCAGCAGCGTCTGGAGCAGGTGGTGGCAGGTGCTGGCGTTGAGGGTGACCCGGCCGGCCAGATCGCTGAGCGACATGCCGTTCTTGCTTGCGGCCAGCGTCTCCAGAATGTCCAGGGCCCGGTCGACCGATTGAACCGTATTGGGCCGCTTGGGCGGCGGCGGCAGTAGCGTGCTCGTTGACTTTCCCCCCACTCGCAAGGCAGTCGATTCATGATGTTACGAAATACCGATTCGTCATGATAAATCGAATCGCCTACTGACCATCAATCAATATATTTTATAGACATAGTTTCGCATTACGAAAATAGTTGGCAAGGCTTGTGGCAGTGGGGCGCTAGCATTTCGTCTCATGTAATTTTGGTTCCGCGAAAAGACAGGGAGCAGGAAATTATCCTGCTCCGCGTGTAATTCCTAGTCGTGGAATTTCCTTTCACAGCGAGAAATCATCCAACTATTTTCCTGAGCAGAAAGGACCGGCTAACAATGAAAAAGGGCGAAACGCAATATGGGGACCCCAAGTTTGCCGAGTACCTGCGCAAGGCGTTTGCGCGGCATTTAGGGCTGGCTGACTCCGAGTTCGAAAAGCCGATCATCGGCATCTGCAACACGGAGAGCGAAGTGAACCGGTGCCACGCGCACTTCGGCCCGATGATTGAAGCGATCAAGCGGGGCGTCCTCCTGGAGGGCGGCATCCCGCTGGAGTTCCCGACAATCTCGCTCGGCGAGGTGTTCACAAGTCCCACGGCGATGCTTTACCGCAACCTGGCCGCCATGGACACGGA
>JAQBPS010000396.1 GCA_028287415.1 Bacillota bacterium
GGGCTCTACCGGCATTTCCGGGCGGTGGCCGAGGCGACCAAGCTGCCCTGCATCCTCTACAACGTGCCCTCCCGCACCTCCGTCAACCTGGAGGCCCGGACAACCTTGCGGCTGGCCGAGCTGCCGAACATTGCAGGCATCAAGGAGTGCGCCGATCTTGGCCAGCTGGCCGACGTGCTTTCGGGCGCCCCCGAGGGCTTCCGGGTCTGGTCCGGCGACGACGCCGCCACACTGCCCTACCTCGCCGTGGGCGCATACGGGATCATCAGCGTGGCGAGCCATGTTGTCGGCCCGCAGATGCAGGAGATGATCCAGGCCTTCCGCAATGGCGAGGTGGAGCAGGCCGCCAACTGGCACCGCCGGCTACTCCCGGTTTTCCGGGGCCTGTTCGCGGTGACCAACCCGGTGCTGGTCAAGGCGGCCCTGGAGCTGACGGGCTTTGCCGTGGGCCCGCTCCGCCCGCCGCTGGTGTCGGCCACGGACGGGGAGCGGGATCAGCTGCGCTCCGTCCTGGCCGACGCCGGTGTTCTCTGAAGCTGCACCACTAATTGGGTGAGCCAGGGAGATTCAGGAAGATTAGCCGCGGAATTCGCATGCTATAGGCCATTTTTCAGCCGAATTGCGAGTTGCTCCCAATGGTTGGCATGCGGTTCAATGTGTATATGTATCAGTGTATATTTGGTGATTCCCGCCAAAGGCAAACCCGGCGAAAGCCGGGGACGCAAAGCCAAGGGTCTAATGCCGGTTCCTCCGCTCGCGGAGGCTGGCGATGACAGCCGGTTGCCGGGAAGCTGCAGGGGACGCGAACAGCGACCTGCCGCTTCGGCTATGCCGGCGGTGGGTCGCTTTTTTGTCGTAATTCTCGGTGAACGTGTGAGTTGGGGGAGGTGATCCCGTGTCGCTGAGCGAGCAGGCGTTGCAATGTCGTGACTACGGGATGCTGCTCCTCAACCGGGGCCTCACCCTGGCGGCCCATGACGAGTTCAGCCGCTGGCTGGCACTCGTGGAGGGGACTGAGGACCCGGCCCTGCTGCTGCCGGCTCTGACCGCCCTGACCAGGGTGGCAGTCGCCAGGGGCGGCTCCGGCTCCGAGGCGGCGCTCTCGTACCTTCAGCGGGCGATCGCGATGGACGCCAGCCCGGGGATGAGCCATGAGGACAGGGTGCGAATCTGTGTGAACCTGATGAACGTCTGCACGGATGCAGTGCGGTTGGACGAGGCGATGGCCTATGCCCGGAAGGCCGAAGCGCTCGGGGCCGACACGCATCCGGCATTCGGGTTCTTTTACTGGCTCAATCTCAGCGTGCTCGCCTGGCGCCGTCAGGAGTGGGTGCTGATGCGGCAGGCGGCCGGGCGGGCACTCGATCTGGCCGTGGATTCAGGGAACGCCGTGGGCCGGGCGACCGCGCTGACCAACCGGGGCATTGCCCACATGGAGACGGGCGCCCACAGGCTGGCCGAGCGGGATCTGCTGAGCGCACTCCGCCTGTCCGCTGAACTGGACCCGTCCGAGCTGGCATACACCCATGCGGAACTGGGTCGGCTCCACTTTCAGCGGGGCGAGTACCAGACCGCCCTTGACTCCGGCCGCAAAGCGCTCAACATCCTCCTGACCGATGTTGCCATGTTGGACAAGGAAGAGGTGGCGCGCGTCAGCCGCCTTTTCGGTGAGATTTTCTTTACTTTAGGTCAGCGCAATTTGGCACTCAAATATCTGAATCGCGCTGCCGCATACTATAGTCAGCTCGGCTTGCGGGGCGAGTGGCAGCGCGCCACGGAAAGCATCGGGCAGGTGCTGACGGCAAAGGTTGCCCCCGGGCGGAGCGAACTGCCGATGGAGACGCACCTGCTCGATTTCCTCACCGCGGTGCTCGACCTGACCGATGACCTGGAGAGCGTTGATCCCTATCTCCGGGGCCATTCGGAGCGGGTGGCCAACCTGGCCCAGCTGCTGGGCGAGGCCAGCGGGCTTTCCGGTGAGGAAATGGTGACCCTCAGTCACGCCGCCAGACTGCACGACGTGGGCATGATCACCGTCGAGTCTGAGTTGCTACATAGAGATGGCCCGCTGTCCGCGGCGGAGCACAAGCGAGTGGCCCTGCACACGACGATCGGCGAGGAGATGCTCAGGCCGTACGGACTATCCCCGTTAGGGTTGGCGGCGATCCGCCACCACCACGAGCACTACGATGGGTCCGGCGCCCCCGACGCTCTCGCGGGGGAGGCGATTCCACTGCTCGCCCGCATTATCACGGTGGTCGATGTGTACGATGCGCTCACATCGGAGCGGGTCTACCGGGCTGCCATGAGTCATCTCAATGCCGTGCGGGAGCTGCGGAAGATGTCCGGTAAGGAGTTGGATCCCGTCTTGGTGGAGCGCTTCCTGGCGCTACACCATTACTAACGGTTGAAACTAAGAGGAGAGGAGGAATTGTGTTGAAGAAGATTTCGCTATTGCTCCTGACCCTGCTGGCGATTAGTGTGTTTGCTGGTACGGCTTCTGCTAAGGCTCGCGGCATGTTCATCTGGGCTCCGCATCAGGGCCCGGTCATCCAGCCGTAAGGTGTGACTGCACCGTGCCGAAATAGAACGTTGAACTCGATTATGGTAGATGAGCAGGAGCCCCCGCGGGGCTCCTGCTTTTTCATGGCTCCGACTTCGCCGTTCTGTCCATATCCCCCACTTTTTACGCACTTGTCTTGTATCTCGGTCATTCCTTGGGTATAATCTTAGGGACAGTGATTTGAACGGCGAACCAGGAACCGGATTTCAGGTCAGCAGTACGGCGGCCTCAGTACGGTAACGGCGATGGTACTGAAGGCGGCTGACCTTGATGCAACAGACAATGCGCTGTTGGTCCGTTTTCCTGAACCACCCCGCGTGCTGACCCGCACAACGTGAGGTGGGCCCAGAGGGTATGTTTTGCTGTGCAAATAAAAAAGGAGGAACGTTTCGTTTGGCGCGCCAACAGAGTAGAAATCAAAAATTGCAAGTGATTCCATTGGGCGGCCTTGGTGAGATCGGCAAAAACAGCATGGCGATTCAATACGGCAACGAGATCGTGGTCATTGACGCCGGTCTCGCCTTCCCTGAAGAAGAGATGCTCGGGATCGACATCGTCATTCCCGACTTTACGTACCTGCTCGAGAACCGCGACAAGGTAAAGGCGCTGCTGCTGACGCACGGCCATGAGGACCATATCGGCGGCGTCTCGTACCTGCTGCGCAACCTGAACATCCCCATCTACGCCACCGCCCTTACGCTGGGCCTGGTGGAGGGCAAGCTGGAGGAGGCCGGGGTCCAGCTTCACCCCGACAGCCGCGTTGTCAAGGCCGGCGAAACGGTCACGGTCGGCTCCTTCTCGGCGGAGTTCATCCGCGTCAACCACTCCATCCCCGACGCCTGTGCCATTGCCGTCACCACGCCGGTGGGCACGATCCTGCACACGGGCGACTTTAAATTCGACCAGACGCCGGTCGACGGCGAGCCGACCGACTACCAGCGCCTGACCGACATCGGGAGCAAGGGCCTGCTGGCGCTGTTCGCGGACAGCACAAACGCCGAGCGCCCGGGCTACACGCCGTCGGAGCGGAACGTGGGCGGCAATATCGACCGGATTTTCCGGGAGGCCAAGGGCCGCGTGCTGATGGCCACGTTCGCCTCGAACGTGCACCGCCTGCAGCAGGCGATCACGAGCGCAGCCCGCCACAGCAAGAAGGTTGCCGTGGTCGGCCGCTCGATGGAGAACACGGTCAACGTTGCCATGAAGCTCGGCTACCTGAACGTGGCCGAGGGCACGATCGTGTCGGTCGAGGAGCTAAAGCGCGTCCCGCTTCACAACCAGATCATCCTGACCACGGGTTCGCAGGGCGAGCCGATGAGCGCGCTGACGCGCATCTCCGTGAATGATCACAAGGCGATCGAGATCATCCCCGGCGACACGGTCCTGATCGCGGCCACGCCCATTCCCGGCAACGAGAAGAGCGTCGGGCGCACGGTTAACAACCTGTACCGCCGCGGCGCCGAGGTGATCTACGGTCGGGAGGCCGGCGTGCACGTTTCCGGCCACGCCAGCCAGGAAGAGCAGAAGATGATGATCAACCTGACCAAGCCGCAGTTTTTCGTGCCGGTCCACGGCGAGTACCGCATGCTGCTGAACCACAAGCGGCTGGCGGAGCAGTGCGGCGTGCTGGCGGAGAACATCCTGGTCGGCGAGAACGGTACGGTCTTTGAGTTCACACCGGACTCGGCCGCCATCGGCGGCAAGGTAACGTCGGGCCAGGTACTGGTTGACGGCCTTGGCGTGGGCGACGTGGGCAACATTGTCCTGCGCGACCGCAAGCAGCTGTCGCAGGACGGTATCCTGATCGTCGTCGTCGCCATGGAGAAGGAGACCGGCATGATCATGGGCGGACCGGACATCGTCAGCCGTGGCTTCGTCTACGTGCGGGAGTCGGAAGGGCTGCTGGAAGAGGCCAAGGAGCGGGTCAAGAACGCCCTCTACGAGACGCTGGAGCGGAACGTCACCGAGTGGGCGGTGCTCAAGAGCGCCGTGCGGGACGTGCTCGGCAAGTACCTCTACGACAAGACCCGCCGCCGCCCGATGATCCTGCCGATTATCATGGAAGTCTAAGGACAACATAATGGAGCGGGAGTTCCCGCTCCATTTCGCGTCGCTACATGCACTATTTTGCTTTCGGGAGGGTCCGACACAATGCCTAACTTTCGTAACTGGACAGCTTCCGAGATCGTCGCCCAGATGCCGCAGGCCCGCAACGTCCTGGCCAAGCACTTCGGGCCGGAGGGAATCACGACCGCGTCGGGCGCCAGCCTGCGCGACCTGGCCAAGCGCAAGGGGGTCGAGCTGAGCACCGTCATAGCGGACCTGAATGCGATGGCGAAGGACTCGGCGATGTTCGCACCCTTGTAGTGGATGTGGATGCGAGACCGGGGGGCGACCTCCGGTTTTTTTATTGACGCGGATTGCGCGAATGACGCGGATTTTCGGCATCCGGGCGCTGATTAGTTGGGGGTCCGTCTTCAAGGTCGGGAGTGGGGTGTTTCATAATATATTTGAACACCCCAGTTCTGAACTGAAGACGGTGCCGAAGTAATCGGAGCTGGGCGCTGAATACCCGCGTCATTCGCATAATCGGCGTCTAGTTAATGGATGTTTGACGAGGCATCGGGCATCTGAAGGTCGGGACTCAGGCGTTTAAAATATATATTTGAACACACAGTCCCGCCCTTCAGATCGTCGCTAAATGAATCCTTGCAAATTGCCGGAAATCCGCGTCATTCGCGTAATCCGCGTCAAAATAATGCCCGCGGAGGCTAAACTAACTCCCCCGGTGCGCATACTAGACCGCACCAGTACCGCGCATGGAGCGTGACGTATGACACACGTAGATGACGACTTTCAGTGCGACGAAGAGCCCCAGCCCGGTCATTACGATCCGCAGGTCCCGAGCGTGCCTCATCAGCCTGGTGAGCCGCAGCCCGGTCAGCCCGGTCAACCCGGCGGCGGCGGGCCGGCGGTCCAAGCCCGTGGCAACCCGGCCCTCCAGAACATCCAGGCCCTTGGCACGGCCAGTGTGCCTGCGCTCAAGCCCAACATCCACTGCCTGAGCATTATCGGGCAGGTGGAGGGGCACCTGGCCCTGCCGCCGCAGAACAAGACCACCAAGTACGAGCATGTGATCCCCCAGCTCGTGGCGGTCGAGCAGAACCCGGAGATCGAGGGGCTGCTCGTGATCCTCAACACCGTCGGCGGCGACGTGGAGGCTGGCCTGGCGATCGCCGAGATGATTGCAAGCCTGTCCAAGCCATCGGTCTCCCTGGTCCTGGGTGGCGGCCACTCGATCGGCGTGCCGATCGCCGTCTCGACGACCTACTCGTATATCGCCTCGACCGCCACCATGACCATCCACCCGATCCGGCTGACCGGCCTCGTAATCGGCGTGCCGCAGACCTACGAGTACATGGACAAGATGTCAGACCGGGTGATCCGCTTCGTCGTCGAGAAGTCCGGGATCGAGGAGAAGAAGTTCCGCGAGCTGATGTTCCGGACCGGGGAGCTGGCCCGGGACGTCGGCACGGTCGTCGTCGGCAAGGATGCCGTGAAGTCCGGGCTGATCAACGATGTGGGCGGTGTTGCTCAGTCGGTGAATAAGCTGAACGAGCTGGTGATGGAGCGCCGGCGGCAGGCGGAGTCTGACATGCAGCAGGCGCAGATGCCGCAGATGCCGCAGCTGCCGCAGGTGGCGCCGCAGATCCCGCAGGTGGGGCCACAGATCCCGCCGCAGATGCCGGCGCAACTGCCCACGCCCCCGGGGGTGGTCCAGTGAACGGGGTGGCGCCCGGCGTGCTCTGGACGGCGATGCCGCTGGAGCTCGTCATGGATGGCATGGACCAGTCCCAGGCGCCGGCACACACCATGGAGATGTCCGTCGGGGACGGCCTGATGCTCCAGGTCGTGCCGGGCGCCGACGGCATGGGTACCGTGCAGCGGCTGATCTCCGGGAATACCCAGGACTATCTGGACCCCCGGTGGCAGCCGGGCGCCCGGGTCCCGATGTGGCGCTAGGCGACAGAAGCCCCCGTGACGGCCATGACGTCACGGGGGCTGACGCGACACTTAGAAAAGTTAAGGACGGCAGGAATATCGGGTAATCGCTCCGAATTAATGTTCGATATGTGCTTTCACGGAGCCAGGCGGAAGCTCCCGGCTGAACGCTTTGAAAGGGTGACGCATGTGCCCTTGTTGCTTAAGGACATTTATTCCAGACTGCTTGAGAAAGGGCACAAGCTTACACCGCAGCGCTGGGCAATTATCTCTATCTTTTTAATGAATAAGAGCAGGCATCTCTCAGCGGATGACGTCTACTCAACGCTGAAGGAGACCTACCCGAACAACGGCATCGCTACGGTCTACCGCACGCTGGAGCTCCTCGAGGAGATCGACGTCCTCAAGAAGATCGACTTCGGCGACGGCCGTGCCCGCTACGAACTGACCGACGATGAAGCCCACCATCATCACCACCTGGTCTGCACCAGCTGCGGCAAGATCATCGAGTTCGAAGATGACCTCCTGGACAGCCTGGAGGCCGCCATGGAACGGAAAACGGGGTTCAAAATCCGGGACCATGTGGCCAAGTTTTACGGCCTCTGCGCCGACTGTCAGCAAAAGTGAATGAAAGGCCGGGACGCCGTGGCACGGCGTACTTGGCCTTTTTTACTGCCACAATTCGCGCCAGGGATTGGATAACCCCCCGGATTCTCCCGCACGATTGGTAGCTTGTGCTATAATGAGGCTATCATTGGTACCGGCGCCAGTTGGCGCCACGCCGTCACAGCGGCGGTAATCCTTCATCAAATACGGTCGGGGTGCGCAATTATGCGACAGCGCCCCTGTGATCAGGAGGTTTCAGCCCATGGAGCACAGGCGGACGCGCTCCCGGAAGCCCAAGGCGGCGCCGGCCAGAGCCGCACAGACAGATGTGGGTCAGGAGATCGTGGGGGTCCTGCTGACGGCCGCGGGCATCTGGTTCTTGCTGGCGCTCGCCGGCAAGGGCGGCGGCGCCCTGGGCACGCTGATCAGCGATGGGTTGAAAACCAGCGCCGGCGATGCCGGGGCCTGGATGCTCTCCCTGGGCTTTATCTGGCTGGGGTGCTACTTTGTCTATCTGCGTTTTCACAAACGGCCCTTCGAGTGGGGGCGCCGGGCGTGGGGCCTGGTGCTCCTTTGGGCCGGGTTCGAGGTGGTCCTTCAGCTGTTGCGCTATTCTGACCCTACCAGCGGCGGCGGCGACTTTGAGAACGCCAGGGGTGGCTACGGCGGCGGCATCATCGGCTGGGCGCTCACCGTGCCCCTCACCCGGATCTTCGGCGTGGCCGGGCGGTACGTGGCGCTGGTGGCCGCGATGCTGGTCGGCCTCGTGCTGAACACGGACATCACCCTGGGCGGGGTGGTGCACTGGCTGAAGGAGAAGGTGTTCGCCGGCGCCCGGGGCGCGACCGGGGTGGCGGGGGATTTCTACAAGCTCATGGCCAGCCGCCCTGCTCCGACCGCCCCGGCCGAGGAGAATGTCGTAGAGGAGCCACAGCCGCGGCGCCGCAAGCAGGCGGCCACGGAGGAGCTCAATACGATCGGCGGGCGCACAAAGCCGTCCGCGGAGGCGGAAACGCCGGCGATCAAGCTGAACGCCGGTCCGGACACGAAGGCCGCCGCTGCGGCAATGGCGCACACGGAACCACTGATCCGGAAGGCCGAGCCCGTCGCACCGGTTGACGGGGCGGCAGATATCGGGGCGCGGGCCTCCAAGTCGGTCCAGGCCGCGGCGGACAAGCAGAAGCGGGCCGAGGATCTGCCAGCGGCCAAGCTGGTGCCCGATGCCAGGGGCGCCGCCGACCCGGACAAGCTGAGCGATGCGTACCAGCTCCCGCCGATCACCATGCTCGCCAAGCCTCAGCCCAGGCCGGCCGCCAGCAAACAGGACCACCTTGAGCGGGCGGCCCTGCTGGAGCGCACGCTCAAGACGTTCGGCGTCGAGGCCCGGGTGGTGGAGATCAGCCCCGGCCCGGCCGTCACCCGGTACGAACTTCAGCCCGCCCCCGGTGTGCGGGTCAACAAGTTCACCCAGCTGGCCGACGACCTGGCGCTGGCGCTGGCGGCGGAGGATATCCGCATCGAGGCGCCGATCCCCGGCAAGGCGGCGGTTGGCATTGAGGTCCCGAACAAGGAGCGCATGACGGTCCCGCTGCGTGAAGTCATGGAGACCCCGCTCTTCCTGAACAGCGCGTCCAAGCTGTCGGTCGCTTTCGGCAAGGACAACGCCGGCAACCCGGTCGTCGGCGACCTCTCCAAGATGCCCCACCTGCTGATCGCCGGCTCCACCGGGTCCGGCAAGTCGGTCTGCATGAACACGATCATCAGTTCGCTGCTCTTCAAGGCCCGGCCGGATGAGGTCAAAATGCTGATGGTCGACCCGAAGATGGTCGAGCTCTCTAACTACAACGGCATCCCGCACCTGATGGCCCCGGTCATCACGGACGTTAAGAAGGCGGCGGGTTACCTGAAGGGCGCCGTCAAGGAGATGGAGAACCGCTACGAGCTCTTCGCAGCGGCGGGGGCCCGAAATCTCCAGCAGTATAACCAGATGTGCCTGGACGATCCCGGTCCCGACCCGGAGCATCCGCGCCGGCCGCTGCCGTACATCGTCATCTTTGTCGACGAACTGGCCGACCTGATGATGGCCGCCCCGGTTGACGTGGAAGACGCGATCTGCCGACTCGCACAGATGGCCCGTGCCTGCGGCATGCACCTGGTGATCGCCACGCAGTCGCCCCGTGTTGACGTCATCACGGGCCTGATCAAGGCGAACATCCCGTCCCGGATCGCCTTCGCAGTCTCCTCGCAGATCGACTCGCGCGTGATCATGGACTATGCGGGCGCCGAGCGGCTGCTGGGCCGGGGCGACATGCTCTACCATCCCAACGGGCTGTCCAAGGCGATGCGGGCGCAGGGCGCCTGGATCGACGACAAGGCCGTCGAGGATCTGGTCGCGTTCGTCAAGGCGCAGGGCAAGCCGGTCTACACGGCCGAAGAGGTGGCCGTGGAGGTCGGGGGCAAGCGTGGCGGCGGCGCCGTTGTCGGTGGCGAGGGCGAGCCCGCCTCCGCTGCGGATGCGGTCTTCCCGCAGGCAGTGCGGGTGGTGGTGGAGCATGGGCAGGCTTCGGTCTCCATCCTCCAGCGGCGGCTGCGATGCAACTACAACAAGGCGGCCCGGCTCATCGACATGATGGAGGAGCGGGGCTTCATCGGGCCGCACCAGGGCTCCAAGCCACGCGACGTGCTGCTGTCGCTGCCGCAGTGGCAGGAGATGTTCGGCGACACTGAGGGCGACTCATCCGCCGAAGAGGCACAGGCCTAGGCTATAAGCATAACGAATGCCGCTCCCGGCTGGCCGGGGGCGGCATTTTTTTGGTGCACCAGGCAGCGGCCATTCAAGCATCGCGAC